>DASTQG010000160.1:0-3151 GCA_035761885.1 Steroidobacteraceae bacterium
CGACATCACGCGCGTGAGGATGCGCACGCGCGCCCCGACTCGCACCGGCGCCAGGAAGCGCACGCGGTCGAGGCCGTAGTTCAGCTCGAACGTGAGCCCGGCGATGCGCGGCAGGTCGGCGGGCTGGTGTGCCGAGATCAGGGACAGCGTGAGGAAGCCGTGCGCGATCGTTCCGCCGAACGGAGTTTCGCGGCGCGCGCGCTCGGGATCGACGTGAATGAACTGGTGATCGTCGGTGCACTCGGCGAACAGGTCGACGCGCCGCTGGTCGATCGCGATCCACGCCGAAGGGGCGAGCTCGCGCCCGCCGTACGCCTTGAACTCTTCCAGGGTGATCACTGCGCCCGCCATGTCCGCCGCCCTCCCGCATGCCGGCGCCCATGA
This sequence comes from Steroidobacteraceae bacterium, assembly GCA_035761885.1. GTDB lineage: Bacteria > Pseudomonadota > Gammaproteobacteria > Steroidobacterales > Steroidobacteraceae > DASTQG01. Next base: position 385 of record DASTQG010000160.1, read on the forward strand.
TGCGCCGCGCGCGCGCTCAGGTCACGGTCATGAGCGGTTGCGGACGGCTGATGACGTAACCCTGCACGAAATCCACGCCCATCTTGCGCGCCGCCTCGAGAGAGGACTCGTCCTCGACCTGCTCCGCCACGACCTTGAAGTCGAGCGTGCGCGCCAGCTTGATCATCGCGGCGACCATCGCCTGGTTCACCGAGTCGCGCGCCAGGTTGCGCATGAACGAGCCGTCGATCTTGAGGAAATCCATCGTGAGGTTCTTGAGGTTGGAGAAGCTGCCCAAGCCCCGGCCGAAGTCGTCGAGCGCGAACTTGCAGCCCATGCCGTGCAGCACGCCGATGAAGCGGCGCGCGTGCTCGATGTTGGTGATGACCGAATTCTCGGTGACCTCGAAGCACACCTGGCTCGGATGCACGCCGGTGCGGTCGAAGCAGTCCACCACGAACTCCAGGAACTGCAGGTCGCCGAGCGTCTGGCCCGAGATGTTGATGGCCACGCTGCGTTCGGGGCCGAGCTTGAACGCGCCGCGGCCGAGAGCGGCGAGCGAGGTCTGCACGACCCAGCGGTCCACCAGGGACATGAGGCGATAGCGCTCGGCGGCGCGCAGGAACTCGCTCGGGGTCACGGCCTGACCGTTCTCGTCTTTCAGCCGCACCAGTACCTCGAACGCGGGCCCGTCGATCGTGTGCTCGTTGGCGGGCACGATGGCCTGCGAGTACAGCTCGAAGCGGTTTTCCTTGAGCGCCTGCTGCAGCTTCTGCAGCCAGTGGATCTCGCCGCGGTGGCGCGCGACGGCTTCATCGCGCAGCGAGTAGACGTGCACGTGGCTGCCCTGCTGCTTGGCGACGTAGCCGGCCGAGTCCGCGGCTCCCATCACTTCTTCCAGGGTCCCGCTCTCGCGACCGATCTCCACCAGGCCGATGCTCGCGCCGATATTGAAGATCTTGTCCTTCCAGACGAAGCGATAGTCGTTGACCGCACGGCACACGTCGTCGGCGATCTGTCGCGCCTTCTCGAGCGGGCAACCGACCAGCAGCATCCCGAACTCGTCGCCGCCGATGCGCGCCACCGTATCCGAATCGCGGACCGCGTCCTTCAGCAACGCCGCAACTTCACGCAGCATGCTGTCGCCCGCCATGTGGCCGCAGCTGTCGTTCACCACCTTGAAACGATCCAGGTCCAGGTAGCACAGCACGTGCGAGGTCTGCTCGTTGCGTGCGCCGTCGAGGCATTCCTGCAACCGGCGCTCGAACTCGCGACGGTTCACGAGGCCGGTGAGGGCGTCGTGGCTCGCCTGGTAGGACATCTGGCGTGCAAGACCGCGTTGCTCGGTGACGTCGCGCAGCACTACGACCGCACCCACCAGCTCGTGATGCGGATTGCGCAGCGGCGTGACGCCGAGGTCCACCGAGTATTCCTCGCCCGAGCTGCGTGCGAGCAGCAGCGCCTTGCGGCCGAGCGTGACGCGCACGCCGCTCGTGAGGCATTGGCGCACCGGATCGGCGATGAGCTTGCGGTCGCCCTCGTCGACCAGGGTCACGATCTCCTCGAGCGTCTTGCCCACCGCCTGCAGCGATGTGCTGCCCGTGAGCGTCTCGGCCGCCTCGTTCATGTAGTCGATGCGGCCGCGCTTGTCGGTGGTGATCACGCCCTCGCCGATCGACTGCAGGGTCGCGAGCGCGCGCGATCGCTCCTGGTCGGGGGCCGCCGCCAACCGACGCGGCAGCATTTCCACTGCGGTGACGAGCAGCATCGGGTCGCCCTGCTGATCGATGAGCGCGCCGGCGAGCTCCAGCCGGCTCACCTGTCCCTGCGCACCGACCAGCTCGATTTCGTAGCGCTCGGCTGCCGGCTCGCCGGCGAGCCGGCGGCGCGTGTTCTCGCGCACCAGGTCTTTGTATTCGTCGGGCACCAGCTCGTGGAGCTTGCGCCCGACCAGTTCCTTCGGCGACAAGCCGGTGAGCGCGGCGAAGCGGCCGTTCGCGTACGCGATCGACTCGCGATGCAGCAACACCGCTTCGTGCACGGCTTCGACGAGCCGTTGAAACAGTGCCTCGCGCTCCTGGAGCTTCTGCCCGCGCGAATCGAGCCGCGAGAGCAGCTGGTTCACCGCGGCCGCCGCGTTCGTCACCCGCGGCAGATCACTCTCGACCGCGACGCGCCGCTCGGTGCCCGGCTCCGTGCTGATGACGCTCAGCTGATCGCTCAGCGCCTCGAGCGCGCGCAGGTCGCGCCGCTTGAACAGGAAAAGACCGACCGCGCCGGCCAGCAGAAGGCCGAGTGCGATGCAGAGAATCCCGAGAAGTGACATTGGTGGCGCGGAACCCTTCGGCGTCGAGGTCAGTGCGCTGACCTTCCATGTATTTTTCCGGCGTGAAAGCACTCGCGGCGCCGTGGTTGCGAGAATAGCCGAAGGGCTTGGCGCAGCAGACTGGTTTTCACCATAATTGCCGCCCTCGCGCGCTTGTGACACCTCAGGAAACTCCGTAACCTCTGCTGCCTTTTTAGGGGCGCACTTCAAGATCGAGGCCAGGACGTACACGATGCAGACCGAGATCGCGCGCCGCCAGATGGTCGAGCAGCAGGTGCGAGCCTGGGAAGTGCTCGATGACCGTGTTTTGGGAGTCATTGCCCAAGTGCGGCGCGAGTTGTTCGTGCCGGCCGCCTATCGCAGCGTCGCGTTCGCGGATGTCGAAATTCCGTTAGGACACGGCCAATCGATGCTCGCGCCGAAGGTGGACGGGCGGATCCTGCAGGCGCTCGCGGTCGCCGA
>DASTQG010000161.1:0-5458 GCA_035761885.1 Steroidobacteraceae bacterium
CGTGCTCGATGCGCGCGAGCGCCTGCTCGCGCTCGCGGGCGCGCTTCTCCGCCGCGCCGCGCTCACGCTCGGCGCGGTCCAGGGATTCCTCGAGCTCGGCGATGAGCTCGGACTTGGCGCGCAGGTTGGTCTCGAGCGCGCGGATGGTGTCGAAGATGGCCGAGGGCGTGTCGAAGCCGGCCACCGCGATTTCGCCCGCGACGTCCGCGGGCAGCGCCGCTTCATCCACAGGGGGCGCGAGCGCCGGCGCGATCCACGTGTCGGTGCTGCCGATCCGCTCGCCGGGTGGAATGCCGCGTTCCGCCTCGTACGCGCTCACGTCGAGCGCCGGCAGTTCGTCGGTGCGATCCAGGTCGATGCCCGCGTGGGCATTGCGTTCAGTCGTTGAGCTCATGGGCGCCGCCACTCTTTCTTATTCAAATGAGGCGATGGCGCGTCCATGTTGGCAAAGACGCGCGCGCACTATGGACAAAGTAAACATAAGGGCGGCGGCAGGGCAAGAGAGCGTGACGCAATACGGAGTCCGGGCCGCGCCGGGACGGCCGGAGGCTGTAGGACTGCCGTAGGATGGATCTCACATGCCCGCGCGGCAGGTACAGTACGGCCCCCATGCCGCGCCAAGTCTTCCTGCTCGCCATCGCCCAGCTCCTGTCGGCGTCCGGAACGGTGGCGATCGTCGTCTTCGGCGGCATCCTGGGCGCCCGGCTCGCACCCGATCCCTCGCTTGCGACTCTGCCCGTCTCGATGTCGGTCCTGGGCATGGCGCTCACCACGCTTCCGGGAGCGCTGCTGATGCAGCGCATCGGGCGCAAGCGCGCATTCATCCTGAGCGCGGCGCTGGCGGGCTTCGCCTCGCTCCTGGTCGCGTGGGCGGTGTGGCGGGCGGACTATCTCGTGTTCTGCGGCGCCATCGTCCTCATGGGCGCAAACCTCGCGCTGGTGCAGCAGTACCGCTTCGCCGCGATCGAGTTCGTGGGACCGGAGCGCGCCAGCGGGGCCATCTCGATCGTGATGTGCGGCACGCTGGGCGCGGCGCTCTTGGCGCCCCAGCTCGCGCTGCTGGGGCGCAACGCGATCGGCGGCGTGGAGTACGTCGGCTCCTTCGTACTGGTCTCGCTCCTCTATGCGGGCGCGATCCTCGTACTGTCGATGCTCCCGGACACCGCGCCGAAGGTCGCTGCCTCGTCCGAGCCCGCGCGGCGTTTTCGCGAAGTCGCGCGGCAGCCGGAGTTCCTGGTCGCGGTGCTCGCCGGCGTTGCCGCGTACGGCGTGATGAGCTTCATCATGACCGCGACGCCGCTCAGCATGCACGTCCACGACGGACACGGCGTGGACGACACTGCGTGGGTGGTGCAGAGCCATCTGCTCGGCATGTACCTGCCCTCGCTGATCAGCGGCTGGCTGATCGCGCGGCTGGGCGTGAGACCGATGATGCTGCTGGGCATCGTGCTCATGGGCACGTGCATCGGCATTTCCGTGCTCGGCACGCATGCCGTGATGCACTACTGGTGGGGCCTGGTGCTGCTGGGCGCGGGATGGAACCTGATGTTCATCGCCGGCACGACGCTGCTGGCGTCCAGCTACCGCGCGTCCGAGCGCTTCAAGGTGCAGGGCGTGAACGAGTTCACCGTGTTCGGCTCGCAGGCGCTCGCCTCGCTCCTGGCGGGACCGGCAATACATCATCTGGGCTGGTCGAAGCTCAACCTCGTGAGCCTGCCGCTGCTCGCCATGATGCTGGTCGCGGTGATCGCGCTGTATCGCGCGCGTCCGGTGCGTGCCGCGGCCGCGCCGCTCAACCCGCGTTGAGGAAAGCGCGCACGTGCTGCGCGACGACGCCGGGCGCGACGTCGAGCACGCCGAAGCCGAAGTCGGGCAGGTCCACGACCTTCACGCCGCGAAGCAGCTGACGCGCCTGCGCAGTCAGTTCCCAGGTGTGATCCTTCGGTCGCAGCAGCAGCACCGGTTGCTTCACCAGCGGCAGCCGCTCGTTCGCGGCGTACTGATGCGAGGCACTCGCCCCCCACCAGGCGTTCGGGCCGTTGCGCAGTTTTTCCGCGAAACCCTCCGCCGCGTTCTCGAGCGTCATGCCGGCACCCCGATACTCGAGCGTGCGCTGCCATTCGCGCACCAGGTGCGAGCCGTCATCGCTCAGCACCGGCGTATGGTTCTGCCTGTGATAGGACTCGCGCTCCTGCGCGCTGAAGAGCGGCAGCGCGGTGAGCACCACGCGGCGAACCTGCTCGGGCTTCTGGATCGCGAGCTCCGCCGCGATGAGCGCCCCGGTGTGATACCCCATCAGGTCGACCTGGCGAAAGCGCATCTGGTCGAGGAAGTCGCCCATGGCCGCGGCGTAATCGGCGATCGCGGGCTTGGCCGGCGGCGGGTCCGACTCGCCGAAGCCTGGCGTGTCCGGCGCGTAAACGGAGCGGTCGGTCGCGATCTGCGGCAGGAAGCGGGTGTAGGCCCGGCTGGAGGCGGGGCTGGCATGAAAGCAGACGAGTGTCGTCTGTTCGTCGAAGCCGCCGTTGGACGGAAAGGCGGTGCGGACGTGCAACTGCCCGAAGCGGCAATCGAAATACGAGCGCCGCACCTTGACGACGTCGTCGCTCGTGCGGCTGATGGTCGGTCGCTTCACTGCCATCGTTATCTCCTTCCCTGCGGCCTCATAATAATGCCTCAGGTCGGGTAGTGGAGGATGGCAATGAAGCTCTACGGATCGATGGCGTCACCTTATGTCGCGCGAGTGGTGATGTGCGCGCGGGCCAAGGGCCTCGACCTCAAACCCGAGCTGCCGCCGGGCGGGCTCAAGAGCGCGGATTATCTGCGCATGAACCCTTTGGGCAAGATGCCGGTGCTGGACGTGGACGGCGCCTGCGTCGCGGAGTCCGAAGTGATCTGCGAGTACCTCGAGGATGCGTTTCCCGAGCGCACGCTGCGTCCGTCGAATCCGCTGGATCGCGCGCGGGCGCGGCTGATCTCGCGCACTTTCGATCTGTACGTGATGTCGCAGTCGGGCGTCCTCTTCCGCCAGTTCAATCCCGCCACGCGCAACCAGGCCGAAGTCGACGCCGCGGTCGGCACGCTGCAGAAGGGGCTTGCGCACGTCGAGCACTTTCTCGGGCCCGGACCGTATGCAGTCGGCAAGACGCTCACCTCGGCGGATTGCACGCTGCTGCCGGACATCGCCTTCCTCGGCATCGGCCTGCTGCCGCCGTTCGGCGTGAAGAGTCCCGTCGACACGCTGCCGCGGATCGGCGCGTGGTGGAGCCAGATGGGCGAGGACCCGCTGTGCGTGCAGGTGCTGGAGGAGTTCACCGTGGCGTACCAGCAGTTCATGCAGGCACGGCTCGCCAAGGCGCGCGGCGGATGAGGCCGTGGAGAGCGTCGCACCGCCCCTGACGCTCCTCCTCGTCTCGATCGCGGCGGCGCTCCTGTTGCCGCTGCTGCTCGTAGTACCCGCTCACTTGCGCGGACGGGCTCGCGCCCGCGCGGGCCTCGAGCCCGGCTGGAGCGGACCCGGCTGGGAACTGTGGCATCTGTGGCTGGCGTTCGCGTTCCTCATCGCCGCCGAAATCGTGCTGTTCTACTTTCTGCAGCCCGACGCTCTTGCACGCCTCTTCGGGCGCGACGAGGCGGCGTTTCGCGGCGTCGAAACGATCATGCGCGACGACCCCTCGCGCCAGTTGCTGTGGAGCGCGATCGCGGTCAGCGCGACGCTCGTGGTTGTGCTGCCTTTCGTACCACTGCGCCTGCTGTGGACGCGCCACTGGAGCGTGGCGCTCTCGATCGGCGCAGGCGTCGTGGCGTTCCTGATCGTGCGCCTGCTGACGCTCCTGATCGTGCCCGCGCTTCCCTCCTTCGGCAGCGAAGATCATCCGCAGCGCGATCTCACCGAGAGCTTCGGCATTCTCACCAGCGAGCACAGCCTCTGGCTCACCGTCGTAGTGGCGGCCGTGCTCGCGCCGATCGCCGAGGAGGTCCTGTTCCGCGGCGTCGCGCTCACGGGCCTGGCGCGCAAGATCTCTTTCGGCTGGGCGAACGCGATCCAGGCTGCCCTGTTCGCAACGCTGCACCTCTCCGCCACCCTGTTCCCGGTGTTCTTCCTGATGGGGTTGATCGCGGGGGAACTGATGCGCCGCTCGGGCGGGCTGCTCGCGCCCATCGCACTGCACGCGCTCAACAACGGCGCGGCAGTTTTTGCATTGTGGTGGCTGATGCGTACCGGGTGACGAACGGCGGGTGCGGTCGGTGCCGGGGTTGCGTTAGTTGCGCTATTTTCGCTCCTGCCAATAACGCAAATAACGCAACCCCGGCACCCAACTTCACCTTTGCAGCCGCCGGGCGTAGCCTGAAGGGCGTAACTCCAGGAGCGGCGCGATGAGCAACTACCAGGTTCGCATCCGCAACGTGCCCAGCGGCGCGCCCTCCCCCGACGATTTCAGCCTGGTGCAGACCGAAGTGCCGGTGCCGCACAAGGGCGAGATGCTGTGCCGCACCCGCTGGCTTTCCCTCGACCCGTTCTGTCATCACGCGGCCGGCGGCCATCTCACGCCGGGCACGGTGATGCCGGCGCGCGCCATCTGCGAGGTGGTCGATTCGCGCAACGAAGTGTTCAACGTCGGCGAGCTGGTGGTGATGGACGCGGGCCTGCAGAACTACTGCGTGTCCGCCGGCATGCACGTGCAGCGCATCCGCACCGGCGGCGCACCGCTCACCACGGCGCTCGGCGTGATGGGCTTGCCAGGGCTCACCGCTTACTGCGGCCTGCTGGATCTTGCCGGCCTGAAGCAAGGCGAGATCGTGCTGGTGTCCGCAGCGGCGGGCGCGACCGGTTCCATGGTCGGGCAGATTGCGCGCATCAAGGGTTGCAAGGTGATCGGCATCGCGGGCACGCGCGAGAAATGCGACTGGTGCGTGAAGCAGGCGCACTTCGCTGCCTGCATCAACTACCGCACCGAGCAGCTGTCGCAACGCCTCGGCCAGCTCGCACCCGGCGGCGTGGACGTGTACTTCGACAACAGCGGCGGTGACATCCTCGACACGGTCGTGTCGGGCAACCACGTGCGCGAGGGCGGCCGCATCGTGTTGTGCGGGCTCATGCGCGCCGAAGACCTGGTCGAGGGCAAGACCGTCCGCACGCGGCCCCGCCTGCTGCCGCTCGTGCCGCACCAGCTCGAGCACCGGCGCGACGCGTTCCTGAAGGACGCAATCGCGTGGTTCGCGGAAGGCCACCTGCGCTACAAGGAAGACATCGTCGAAGGCCTGCACAACGCGGCCGAGCATTTCTGCCGCCTGATGCGCGGCGAGAATTTCGGCAAGGCGCTGGTCAAGGCCTGAAAAGGGGACATTCACATTTTTCCGCAGGGCGGCCCGGCGTAAAAATGTGAATGTCCCCTTTTCAGTACGCATCGTACTTGTCCGCCTTGCCGCGCACTCGCCCCGCCGGATACTTCTCCGC
>DASTQG010000162.1:0-6656 GCA_035761885.1 Steroidobacteraceae bacterium
CCACTCGATTTCGCGTTGCTGGGACAAAAAGCTTCTCGGGTGCGCACCCTCAGTCCAGGCGCGCCAGCGCTGCGCGATGTTCCTCGATCAGCCTGGCGGGCATCCGGCCGGCGAAATCGCGGAAATAGTCGCCGATGTCCTTCAGCTCGGCGCGCCACAGGTCCGGCTCGACCGCGAGCAGCTCGCGCATCGTGTCGTCCGAGACGTCCAGGCCCGCGGTGTCGATGTCGCCGGGGCGCGGCAGACGGCCGATCGGCGTCTCCTGCGCTTCCAGACGACCCGCGCAGCGCTCGATCATCCAGCGCAGCACGCGCAGGTTGTCGCCGAAACCCGGCCAGAGGTACCTGCCGTTCCTGTCCTGCCGGAACCAGTTGACGTGGAAGATCCGCGGCGGCTGTTTCACGCGCGTGCCCATCGAGAGCCAGTGCGTCCAGTAGTCGCCGAAGTTGTAGCCGGCAAACGGCTTCATCGCCATCGGGTCGCGCCGCACGACGCCGACTTCGCCCACCGCCGCGGCGGTGGTTTCGGATGCGACGGACGCGCCGACCAGCACGCCGTGGCTCCAGTCGCGCGCTTCGAACACCAGCGGCGCAAGCTCACGCCGGCGTCCGCCGAACACCAGCGCCGAGATCGGCACGCCGCCCGGCGCCTCCGCCAGCGACGAGTAACTCGGGTTCTGTTTCGCCGAGACCGTGAAGCGCGAGTTCGGATGCGCCGCGGGGCCGCGCTTGGGATCGTAAGGTCGTCCCTGCCAGTCGGTGACGGGCGTGCCCGTCTTCAGGCCTTCCCACCACGGCTGCATGTCCGCGGTGAGCGCGACGTTCGTGTACAGCGTGTCGCGCTGAATCATCTCGTAAGCGTTGCGATTGGTCTTCGCGTTGGTGCCGGGCACGACGCCGAAATAGCCCGACTCCGGATTGATCGCGTGCAGGCGGCCGTCGGCCGCGGGGTGGAGCCATGCGATGTCATCGCCCAGCGTCCAGATCTTCCAGCCCTTGTAGCTCTCGGGCGGAATCAGCATCGCCAGGTTGGTCTTGCCGCAGGCGGACGGGAACGCGCAGGCGAGGTAGTGCGTCTCGCCGCGCGGATTCTCCACGCCCACGATCAGCATGTGCTCGGCCAGCCAGCCTTCCTGGCGCGCCTGCCAGCTCGCGATGCGCAGCGCATGGCATTTCTTGCCGAGCAGCGCGTTGCCGCCGTAGCCCGAGCCGAAGCTCTTGATCGAGAGCTCCTCGGGGAAGTGCATGATGAAGCGACGCTCGGGATTGAGGTCTCCGGTCGAATGCAGGCCCTTCACGAAGCTGCCCTCGCGCGCGATGCGCTCGAGCGCGGCGCGCCCCATGCGCGTCATGATCTTCATGTTGATCACGACGTAGGCGCTGTCGGTGATCTCCACGCCGCAGCGGGCGAAGGGCGAATCGATCGGCCCCATGCAGTAGGGCACTACGTAGAGCGTGCGGCCGCGCATGCAACCGTCGAACAGCGCATCCATGCGCTTGTGCGCGTCCGCCGGGCTCATCCAGTGATTGTTCGGTCCGGCATCCTGCGGATCGCGCGTGCAGACGAAGGTGAGGTGCTCGACGCGGGCCACGTCCGAAGGGTGCGAGCGCGCCAGGTGACATCCCGGATGCGTGTTGGGATTGAGCGGATGCAACTCTGCGGCGCCGACCAGTTGCTGGATGAGCGTGCGGTACTCGGCGTCCGAGCCGTCGCACCAGTGCACGCGGTCCGGACGCGTGCGTCGCGCGACCTCCTCGACCCAGTCCCGAACCGGTTTGCTCAGCTCGCTCAATGCGGCGAGGTGTTGCGCTGCTGTTGCCATCGGCTGTCTTCTTATTTCCGTGAGGTCCGTCCGTCAGGGAAAGAGTATAGCGGGCACGCGCGTGCCGCTTTGCCGAACCCCGGAAGCCTTCGACTTCTTCCGCAAAATTGCAAAAAAAAGCGCCCCGGAAGGGGCGCCCAATTGCCATGCGTCCGGGAACGGACGCCCGACAGGGGGTCTTTCGCCGGCGGTGCTCAGCGCGCCTTGCGCGTGCGAGCGGTCTTCGCCTTCGCCTTTGCCTTCTTCTTGGGGGCGGCGGTGCGGCTCGTCTTCACGCCGTGGACCAGCTCCGCGTAGGTCTCTACTGCGAGATCTCGCAGCTCCGAACCGGTGTCCCGGGCGATCTTCCAGGTGGCCTTGAGGTCCTCGGCGAGGCGCTCACGACTTGCCGTGCCCAGCTCACGCTGGTCTTCGACGAGCTTGCGCACGCTCTCGGCCTTGGCAGCGCGCTTCAAGCGCACGACGCCGGCTTCGATCACGCCCTCCAGCGTGTGGGCCTGCTGGCCGAACAGCTGCTCGAAATAGCGATTCGACAGGTTGCTAAGCTTCTGACCGGCAAGGGCCAGAGTACGAACCGGCTGCTTGGCGGCGGCCACGCGTTCGGCGGCGCCGAGGGCCGAACCACGCGCGACGGTCACGGCGGCATGGCGGTAGTCGCGGGCGCGAGCTTGGAGCTGCTCGCGGGCGGACAGGATCTGGTTGGTCAAGGTCATTGGAGTCTCCTACCTGCTGCGTCGCAGCAATTGATGCGTCGCACAATAGAGCCACCCTGTGGGTAAGTCAAGGGTCATCCCGGCGGAAATCGGCTCCGGTCCCGCCGGCAGCGGTTGCGGGCACATTCTCTATGCAGCGTTCCCCCTGGTTTCGGGGGTCATTCACATAGGTGGAGACCGGGTAGGCCTTGAACTCCCCCAGGGCACGGGTGGTTACCAGCCGGCTGACGTTCCCGGCATCCCGGTTCTCGTCGTCGAGCCACTCGTCGTAGGCCTCGGGTGGCAGCACCACAGGCATCCGGTCGTGCAGGGATGCCAGCTGAGGTACGGCGGCACGTGTGAGGATCGAGAAAGTCTGCAATGACTCGGCGCCAGGCTCTGGCCGCCAGCTCGACCAGAGTCCTGCAAAACAGATCGGCGCGAGCCCATCGAGGTGGATGAAATAAGGCTGGCGAACAGGCTTGATCTCTCCCGTGGTCACATCGACCCGCTCTTCACTGCGCCATTCGTACCAGCCGATCGCGGGGACGAGGCAGCGCGAGCCTCGAAACGCTCCACGCCACATGGCCTTGTCGGCCGCTTCTTCGACCCGCGCATTGATGGTCAGCTTGGGAGGCTTCGCTTCCTTCCACCACCCGGGAATCAGGCCCCAGCGCATCGCGCCGACGCGCAAGCCATCGCGCCCGCGCGTCACGACGCTGAGTTGCATCGTGGGCGCGGCGTTGTAGATCAGCTCGAACGGATCGTGCCAATGGACCTCGATGCCGCGCTCGAGGGCAGCCATGATCCGGGAGACGAAGCGGGCGCACATCCGGCGATCATAAACCGCGCGCCGCCGGGCGATAGGCCGGCCTGTCGCTACCTGACGACAGTTCTGTGGCATCCGCGCCAGCGCGGCGGATCGGCTTCTCACTGAATCGCCGCAAACTGCCAACGGCGTATCAAATGGCCCGGTGGCTTAATGAGTAGAGTCCGCCGACCTGGGGCGCATTTTGTAAAGCCACGGCTTTCGCATGGGACTGTCGGAAACCATTCTCGCCGCGATGATCGGCGCGGCCGCGACCATCATGACCGCGATCTTTCAGCTGGTCATGGCGTTTCGCAACCGCGCGCGCACCGAGTCGCGGCCCAAACGTGGCAGCGCGGTGCGCTCGCTCGTGTCCGTGTTCGCGATCATCCTCGCCTCCGCGGTGGCGGGCTTCGGCTATTCGGAGCTGCGCGCGCAGTCGGCGCGCGAGGACACGCGCGGATTGCGCGAGGAACTGAAGCAGCAGATGCAGGCGCTGAATTCCTATGCGGAACAACTGCGCATGCTGCCGCGGGACATGGAAGGCATGATCACGCTCGCGACCGCACGCTCGCCGCTCCTGCCCGGCAATTCGGAATCGTATGCGCACGTCGGCCAGTGCCGCGGGCAGCCGCCCGCGTTCGGCAACTCTCCGGTGGCGTGCGCCGAGCGCGACGCCCAGCGCCTGGCGTTGTGTGCCGTGATTCCGGCCGAGGCAGCGGTGGAAGAGGTGCAGCTCTACGCGCGCGCCTTCGATTCGCAGGTGCCCTGGGAACAGAGTCGCGTCGCGTTCGAACAGGACGCCGGCGGCCTGAAGTTCACCGACGCGCCCTTCGAAGTCGCGCGCGACGAGCGCTCGAAAGCGGTCTGCGCGAACCTCGCACACTGGAACGGCGAGCGCTCGCACGCCGTGCGCATGGTGGTCCTGTGGACCCCGCGCCTCAATCCGACCGCCCACGCGCAGTGATCCGCGCGCGCCAGCCGCCGCCCTAGACGATTCGACGGACGGACGCAACTCGCGACGCCCGGCTCCCGCGGCGATTGCATTCCGGTTGCGTCCGGTCCCACCATGGCGCCTTCTTTCCGGGAGGTCCCCATGTCCGGTGCGCAAGCGCGGCGATCTGCCGCATTACTGGCCCTGCTCGTACTCGGTTCCGCGACCGTGCCTGCTGGCGCGGCCGACGATCCGGCACTCACTCGGGCGCGCGCCCTGCTCGGCCGCACCATCCTGATCGACGGACACAACGATCTGCCCTGGGCCATCCGCTCGGACAAGAAGGCGCCGGGCGACATCGTGGCCTATGACCTGCGCCAGCGCACCAGCGGTCAGACCGACATTGCGCGCCTGCGCGAGGGGAGGGTCGGCGCCCAGTTCTGGTCCGTCTACATTCCCGGCGAGATGCCCGCCGGCCTGGCGCACGCGCAGCTCGAGCAGATCGACATCGCACGGCGCATCGTCGCGCGCTATCCGCAGGACTTCGCACTGGCGGGAACCGCGCAGGAAGTGCGCGCGGCTCATGCCAACGGCCGTATCGGGTCGCTGCTCGGCATCGAAGGCGGTCACGCGATCGAGAACTCGCTGGCGCTGCTGCGCACGTACTATGACCTGGGCGTGCGCTACATGACCCTCACGCACAACACGCACACGGACTGGGCCGATTCCGCGTTCCAGGTGCCGGCGCGCCACCATGGGCTCACGCCCTTCGGCGAGCAGCTGGTGGGCGAGATGAACCGCCTCGGCATGCTCGTCGATCTGTCGCACACCTCCGAGGAAACGATGGACGATGCGCTGCGCGTCTCGCGCGCGCCGGTGATTTTCTCGCATTCGGCGGCGCGGGCGCTGTGCGACGTGCCGCGCAACGTGCCCGACGCGATCCTGCGCCGCCTGCCGGAGAACGGCGGGGTGGTGATGGTGACGTTCGTGGCGGGCTTCGTGGATGAGGCCGTGGCCAAGGTGACGCTGCCCGCGATGATGGAATACAACCTGCGCTCGCGCTCGATAGCCGGCGAGAAGGAGCGTGGCGCGCTGTTCGAGGAGATCTTCGGCAAGCTGAAGATCCCGCCCACCAGCATCGGCAAGGTGGCCGATCACATCGAGCACGTGCGCAAGGTCGCGAGCGTGCGCAACATCGGCATCGGCGGGGATTTCGACGGCAACGACCACTGGCCCGTGGGCCTGTCCGACGTGTCGATGTATCCGAACCTGTTCGCCGAGCTCATCCGGCGCGGGTGGAGCGATGCCGACCTGGAAGCGCTCGCGGGTGGCAACGTGCTGCGCGCTATGGAGCAGGCGGAAGCCGTGTCAGCGCAGCTGCGCCGCACTACCGAGGCCTCGATCGCGAAGCCCTAGGGAGTCTAGAACCGGTAGCTGAGCTCGGCGAACACCGAGGCCTGGTCGCTGCCTTCGATGTCGACGCCGGTGATCGGCGTTGCGATTTCCAGGTAGCCGGTGAGGTGCTCGCCACTCATGGAGGCGCCGACGCCGGCGGTGGTCGCTGACTCGCGTCCAGGCGCATTCTCTTTCCACGCGGCGCCGAAGTCGTAGAAGGTGTACGCGGAGGTGCGGCCGAGCACGGGCAGGTCCGCAAAGAGATCGCGGCGCAGCTCGAGCTTGGCGCCCACGCCGCGGTCGCCGGCGATCTCGGCCACTTCGAAGCCGCGCCCGAGGCGGTCGCCGCCGATCTTGAAACGCTGGCTGTCGGGCAGGACATCGCGCGCATACTGGCCGAAGGAATCCAGTCGCACGCTCCAGCGCTCGTAGAAGCGCAGCTGGCGCGTGAACTGGAGCTTGAGCAGCGTGAAGTCGACGTCACGTTCGTCGACCGCGAGGTCATCCGCGCGCAACGATGCGCCGAGCGCGTCCAGGCCCTGCAGCAGGTCCACCGTCACGTTGCTCTGCGTGTTCGCGCCGCTGCGCCAGCCGACGCGCGTGCCGAGCGAGGCGATGCGCAGCTGGTCGTCGCGAAACTTCCCGAGCTCGTCCTCGATTTCCAGGTCCTCGAGTTCCAGGCCCCCGTAGACGCTCCAGTGCAGCTCGGTGGCCGATTCCAGCTGGCGCGTCACGCGCAGCGACAACCGGTCGCGCAGGTACTCCTCGTCGAGGTCGGTGCCGGTCTCGGTGGGATTCGAATAGGAGCGAAAGCCCATGAGCATCGCGCGCGTCTCTTCGATGCGCGGCAGCGGCGCATCCACGAAAGCGCCCGCGCCCCGGTATTCGTCGAGCTCGGTGGCGGCGCCGGTGAGCAGGCCGATCTTCTCCTGCCAGCCGAGCAGTCCGTTCGCGCTCACCTGCGTGAGTGCGAACACCGGGCCGATCTCCTCGGTGCCGCGGTTG
>DASTQG010000163.1:0-5101 GCA_035761885.1 Steroidobacteraceae bacterium
GACGCGGCGTCGATGAACGCCTTGGCGAACACGCGCGCATTCACTTCGACCTTTTCCGGCGGCACCGCACGTTGCCACGACGGCACGAGCCGCGGCACCGAGGCGCAATAGCGGCGAAACTCCTCGCCGTGGCGATCCGCGAGGAATCTTTCCTCCGCGCGGATCGCCTGCAGGTACAGCGCCAGCAGCACCATCAGCGTCGCGATCGTGAGCACGAGACTCCCGGTCACGAGGCCGATGCCGATGCCACCGACGAGCGAAAAGAAGTACAGCGGATTGCGGCACGCAGCGTACGGGCCGCTGGTCACGAGCTGCGCGTCCTTGAGTCCCGCGATGAAGAGCGACGTCCAGATGCGCCCGAGCGCTGCCACCGCTACCAGAACGAATCCCGCCACGCCGGCCAGTCCGCCGAGCCATCCGGAAGCGCAGGGACGCTCGCTGAGTGCGACGAGGAGGATGAGCGCGACGTACCAGGCGAGCGTGAGCCGCAGGCGCGGCGTGCTGGCGGAGACGGTCACGCTTCCGATCCGGTGCGTTCGACCACCTCGAGCAGCTCGAGATTCGGGCCGCGCACCAGCATCAGCCGGGCTGGCGCACCATCTCCCAGGCCCACGTGGGTGGGCCGCGCGAGGATCTCGAAATCCTGCGCGCGCAGTTTCGATTCCAGCTCGTCGAGGTCGTCGCAGCGCAGGGTGAACAGGTTGATGCCGAGCTGGCCCGGTGCCATCGCATGCGCGAGCGGGCCCGTCGTCGCGGAGAAGAAATGCGCCAGCAGCAGCTTGCCGCTCGGCTCCTCGCCGTCACGAAAGACGGCGAGGTGGATGCGCGTGCCCGGCGCAACGCCCGTGAGGCGGCACACCGGGTCGCGGAAAGAGTCCGGCACTTCGACATCGAGATCCGTGGTGAGGCCCAGCACCTCGCCGTAGAAGCGACGGCTCGCTTCCAGGTCCGCCGTCACGACCGAAACGGTCGCCATCTCGCTGAAGCACCCCGCGGCGATCGGCCGGCGCATGATCCGTCGGTCGTGCGAATGGCCGACCATCAGCAGCATCGGCACCCCGTCCGGGCCGTCCAGTACGACCTCTTCGGTTTCCACCTCTCCGACCCGATATCGGATGGGCTCGGAGCGGCGGTGGCAGCCCGCGGCTTCGAGTTTCTGCAAGCCCTTTTCCACCGGCGAACCGGTATAAAAATCGAGCGCCTTGGGCCCCACATCGGTGGCCCGGTCCGTCGCATTCGGGCCGTGATCGCGACGGGTGGCGATCGAAGGGGTCCGTTCGAACAGCGCCAGGCGGATCCGGCCGAACGGGTGCCCGTCGGCGGAAAGCTCGACCAGGCGAACGTCGGCGTGCGCGGGCAAGCGCCAGGCGCTCAGGACATTCACGGAGGCACGAGTGTCGGATTCGATGCGCAGGCCGAGCGTGTCGCGGAACACCGCGAGCGCGTCCTCGAGGCTGCTCACGCCCACGGTGACCGATTCGATTGCCGAGACCATGCTGGAATTCTAGCCGCAACTCGGGGCAATGATGTCGCGAAGGACTAAGAACGGGGGCGGCGTTTCACCGAGCCGCGGATGATGTCCAGGCGATTGCCCGGAGCGTCCGGCGACATGAAGTCCGGAATCGTGTTGGGCCTGCGCCGCGGCCGCTTCAGCCATTCGACCTGCCATTCCGTGATCCGCACCCTCTTCACGTGCACGTACTTGCCCGGTTCGGGTTCATTGATGTGCTCGCGTTGCCTGATGAGCGCCAGCGGTTCCTCCGCGCCGGGGGTCTTCCTCGAGAACGCCAGGGCCTGCGGATAGGTCGCGAACGCGTAGTAGTAGTCGTTGCCGTCGTGATGGTCCGGCGCGCCTCGTTCCGGATGGCACCATACGCGGTACTCGAGCACCTCATCCCAGACGTAGCCGCCGCCCGATTTGGTCAGGGCCGGATATTTGCCGACGCGCTTTGGATCGACCGCGGTGGGGTATCTGACTCGGGCCATTCTTCGAGCATAATAGCGCGCGCATCAGCGCAGCGAGTCAGGGGAGGCCGCTGTGACCGTTACTCGCCGAAGCTTCGTGCAGCTCGCTGGTGCGCTCGGCGGCTCTGCGCTTCTGTCCCGAGCCGATGCGCTCGCTCTGCTCGCAACCGAACCGCGCAAGTCCGAATACGCACGCAAGATTCTCATCCTCGGTGCGGGCATCGCCGGTCTCGCGGCGGGCCTCAAGCTCAAGGAGATGGGTCACGAGGTCACCATCCTCGAAGCACGCACGTGGCCCGGGGGGCGCGTACGCACTCTGCGCGATCCATTCTCCGACGGCCTGTACGCCGAAGCGGGAGCCGGTCGCATCCCGGTCACGCACACGCTCTCGCTCGAGTATTGCCAGCGCTATGCGCTGACTCTCGATACTTTCTATCCGGAATCGGGTTCCGACGTTTTTCTCTGGCGCGGCGTACGCCAGGTCGTGCCCCATGGCGGGCAACCCGACCTGTCCAGGCTCCAGGTGAATTTCACACCCGCGGAGCGCAAGGCGGGTTTCGGCGGGCTCAGCAAGCTCTACTTCGAGCGCGTGCGCGAGGAAGTGCGCGCCTTCCCCGAAGGTGGGTTCCCATTCCCTGCGATCAACCGCTACAAGGATTTGAGCTACGGCGATTTCCTGCGCCGCCAGGGCGCATCGTCCGATGCGATCGCGTACATGGCGCAGGGCTTCGACGATGATTCGCTGCTCGACTACGCGAACGACGCGTGCAGCCACGCAGTGGAGAAGATGTGGAAGATTCGCGGCGGCAACGATCTGCTGCCGCACGCGATGGCGCGCAAGCTGAGCGACTGCATCCGCTACGGCGCGCCCGTCAAGAGCATCGAGCACAGTGCCCGGGGCGTACGCGTCACGTACGCGGCCGGCGGGCTGCAACAGGTGGCGGAGGCAGAGCGCGTGATCTGCACGATTCCGTTCACCGTGCTGCGCGACATCCAGGTCACGCCGGCATGGAGTACGGGCAAGGGCGATGTCATCCGCAACCAGTACCTCGGCCCGGTGGCGCGCGTGTTCATCCAGACGCGCGAGCGCTTCTGGGAGAAGGAAGGTCTCACGGGCTTCGCGACGGTCGATCAGCCCATGGAGATCTGGTCGCCGACCTTCAACATGCCCGGCAGGCGCGGCATCCTGATGTCGTACATCTACGAGCGGCTCGCGGAGAACTATTCAGCGCAGAGTCCCGCGGCGCAGATCGAACGCACGCTGGATCTCTACGAGAAGGTGCACCCCGGTGTGCGCGCCCACGTGGAGAGCGCGACGACCTTCGACTGGCTCAAGGATCCGTACTCGAAAGGCGCATTCACCGTGACTCGCACGGGCGACTACGCGCGACTCGCACACGCGCCGACGGTGGAAGGTCGCATTCACTTCGCCGGCGAGCACACCTCGCCCTGGCCGGGCTGGATCCAGGGCGCGCTGCATTCCGGCCTGCGCGCCGCGAGCGAAGTCGACGCGGCCGGCTAGCGCTGTCCCGTCGAAACGCGATTCGCGCCGGCTGCAGCCTGTCTCTTGCCTGGCTGCTCGAGCTTGCGCAGCTGTGCAAGCTCCGGCAGATCGGCGTCCGCGTCGCGCCAGTAGCGGCGCGCACTCGCGACCTCGTCGGCCACCGCATTCGCATCGCCGCGTTCCTTCGCTACCAGGGCAGTCGCGTAGTGGCTGCCCGCATACGCGGCATCGTGCGCCATCATCTGTTTCGCCGTGTGCTCCGCGAGTTCCCAGTCCCCGACCGCGCGCGCCACGCGGGCAATGTCCTCGATCCGGAACATCGCCTGGCTCCACGCGTCCGGACCGGGAAGGGCACGCAACTGGGCCTGCACCTGCTTCAGCAAGTCGCGGCCTTTCGCATCGCCCTCGCGCAGCAGAACTTCGCCGCGCAGCATGTCCACGTACGGCATCACGGCCGTGCGATTGATGCTGATGCCCCCGACCAGCTCCGGCACGCCGGCTGTCTCGCGCTCGGCCTGCGCGAGCATTTCCCGCGCTGCGCTCTTGTTGCCCATCCGCAGCTGCACGTGGCCGGCGAGCGAATATCCGATCACGCGTGTCGGCGCGTAGTTGCCTTTCTGCAGGTCGCCCGCGGCCGCGAGTGCGTCCCTCAGCCGGTTGCGGCTGAGCAGGAACACGGCGAGCGCCTTCTGGTTGAACTCGTGGTATTGCGTCACCGAGCGCAGAGCGGTGGCCTGCCGCAGCAGGGTCTCGGCCTCCTTCATCTGGCCCTTGTGCTGATGCGACATCGCCAGCAGGTCGAGGTTGTGCACGTGGTGCCAGTCCATCTCGGGCGAGATGCCCTCGGCAGCGTAGTACGCGCGCTCCAGCTCGTCGGTGCGCTTGAACGCCGCAATCGCCTCGTCGATGCGGCCGACGCGACGCAGGTCGTGTGCCCACATGTGATGCGCATGCGGAATCGCCGGCGACAGCCCTGCGTACGCTTCGCCGTGCACCAGCGCCGAGTCGATCTGGTTGATCGTCTCGTAGGAATGGATCAGGTAGTGATGCGCAGCTGCGTTGTCGGGCGCGCGGCGCAAGGCCTCGAGGTAGAACGCGGTCGAACCCGCGCCGCCGCGCTGTCCGCGCCCCGCGGCGGTGGGTTCCTCGGCATTGCCGCGCAGCAGCCACAGCTCGATGTCGTCGATGTCGCGTGCCAGGGCGCGATCCAGGCCCTGTCTGTACGCGGCAAACGCCGCCACGTTCGCAAGGTCGGCGATCGAGTCGAGCTGCTGCAGGCGCAGCGCGATGCGTCGCTGCTCACGTTCGCTGGCCTTCGCCGCGAGCTCCTTGGCACGCTTCGCAGCCTCGACCGCAGCCTCGTGATCGTCGAGGCCGGAGTACACGCGGCTCAGTCCCCAGTGCGCCATCGCGAGCTCAGGGTCCAGGCGCAGCGCCTGGTTGAACGAGCGCGCGGCTTCGATCCAGACATATCCGTGCAGATAATTGAGCCCCTGCAGGTAGAAACGGCGCGCCTCGTCCGACTTCGTCGTGACTTCGTCGCTCGCGTTGCCGGTGCCGCTGCGCAACACCACCGGGCGCTCGAGAATCTCGCGCGGCACCCAACCCATCGCGGCGCAGGCGGCGTGCGGG
>DASTQG010000164.1:0-4326 GCA_035761885.1 Steroidobacteraceae bacterium
CGGTGCGAAGGGCGCCGATGTCGGTCGCGTCCAGCGCGAGCGTACCGATGCGTTCGTGCGACGCGAGGTGCGAGGCGTCGGTCGCGCCGACGATCGCCGCTGCCACGGCCTCCCGATCGAGCATTGCGCGCGTGGCCACCGTCGCGATGTCGCAGCCGTGCCGGTTCGCGATCGCCGCAAGCACCACGAGCAGTTCCTGGAAGAGCTCCCAGCCGCCGAACTCCTCGATGATCAGGCGGTACTTCGTCAGCGAGCGGTTCGGCAGCTGCTCGTCCGGCGCGGGCTGTCCGAGCCAGCGCTCCGAGAGGAATCCGCCGGCGACCGTTCCATAGCACAGGAGCGCGATGCCATGCGCGCGGCACAGCGAGACCATGCCGCGCGCGGGCCGATGATCGAGCAGCGAATACTGCAGCTGGTGCGCGAACACGGGCACGCCGGCCTGTACCAGCGCATCGAGCTGCGCGACGCCGAAGTTGGTCGCCCCGATGTACCCGATCTTGCCGGCGCGCCGCAGGCGCTCGAGCTCGAGCGCGATCTCGACGTAGCGCGGCACGCGGTAGTCCCACCAGTGAAACTGCACGAGGTCGAGCCTTTCGACGCCGAGCCGGCGCAAGGAACGGTCGATGATCGCCTCGACGCCGGCGCCATCGACAGTGGCGAGGCTGTCGAGATCGGGGACGAACTTCGTGTGCACGCGCAGCTTGCGCGCATGCTCCGGAAACTCGCGCCGGAAGCGGCCGATCAGCTCCTCCACGCCCGTGTAGATGTCCGCACAGTCGAACGTCGTGATACCTGCCTCGACGAAGCGCGCCATGTCGAGGCACGCCTGGGCTGGGTCTACCGCGCCGTGACCTCCCGCCAGGTGCCAGCCGCCCTTGATCAGTCGCGAGATCTCGTACCCGGGTGCGAGTTGCACCGTGGGAATCACGGCTTCGGTTCCCCGATCGGCAGCGCGCTCGTGTCGGCATGCCGGAACCTGCGCTTGCCCGTGCGCGTGATGCGCAGGCGCGTCGGGCAGTTCGGATCGGGACAGGCGACCTCGGCGTCGCTCGTCATCCAGTCGTTCGCATCGGTCACGCGCTGCTTGGCGGGGAGCAGCGGTATCACCGCGGCGAGCGCGTAGATCGAAATGCCCTGCCCCGGCGGCAAACGCAGGAGCTCGCCTTCGAGCGTGAAGTGATCGCCGGGCGTCGCGCCGCAGTAGATGCGCGCACCGGGCGGCGCGACGACTTCCACCTTGAGGTCGTACAACTCGAACCAGCCATCAGCGCTCGATGTGCCCGTTGCACTCGTCATGGCAGCTCCAACAGGTACCGGACTTTGCGATATTGCAAAGTCCGGTACCTAAGCGGTCTCCAGCCGGATGTTGTTGCGCCAGCCGCGCGGCAGCACCGCGCCGCGCTGACCACGCTCGCCGCGATAATCACCGAGCTCCCTGAACTCGAGCGTCATGCGCCGCTCGCCGCTGTAGAGCACGAGCTTGCGGTCGGGCGCGACCACCGTCATCGCGGCCACGTACTCGTCGCGGCTCGCGAACTTCTTGCCGGAGATGCCGAACAGCTTGTTGCCCTTGCCGCGCGGCAGCTCCGGCACGTCGCTCACCGGGAACGTGAGCATCTTGCCATCGGAGCTCACGACGGCCACGAGGGATTGCGGGTCGGCGGGTACGGGCGCCGGCGCCAGCACCTTGCCGCCTTCCGGCACGCGCAGCACGCCCTTGCCCGCGCGGTTGCGCGAATGCATCTCCTTGAGCCGAACCGTGAACCCGTAGCCCGAATCGCTCGCCACGAGCCACAGATCCTCGGGCTCGCCGATGAGCACGCCGGCGAACGTGGCGCCGTCGGGCGGATCGAGGCGACCTGACAAGGGCTCGCCCTGTCCCCGCGCGGACGGAAGCGTATGCGCGGGCAGGCTGTACGCGCGGCCCGTGCTGTCGAGGAACACGGCCAGCTGCGTCGAGCGCCCGAGCGCCGCACTCAGGTACTCGTCGCCCGTCTTGTAGCTCAGCGCGCGCGCGTCGACTTCGTGACCCTTGGCGGAACGGATCCAGCCGCGCGCGGACAGCACCACGGTGACGGGCTCGTTCGCGAGGAGCTCGGTCTCGTCGATCGCCTGCGCCGCTTCGCGCTCGATGATCTTGGTGCGCCGGTCGTCGCCGAACTGCTCGGCGTCGGCGATCAGCTCCTCGCGCACCAGCTTCTTCAGGCGCGCCTTGCTCTTGAGGATCGCCTCGAGCTCGTCGCGCTCGGCCTCCAGTTCCTTCTGCTCGCCGCGGATCTTCATTTCCTCGAGCTTGGCGAGGTGGCGCAGCTTGGTCTCGAGGATCGCCTCGACCTGCTCCTCGGAGAGCTTGAAGCGCTTCATGAGCACCGGCTTGGGCTCGTCCTCGCGGCGAATGATGCGGATCACCTCGTCGAGGTTCAGGTAGATCGCGAGCAGGCCTTCGAGGATGTGCAGGCGCCGCGCGACCTTGTCGAGCCGGAACTTCAGGCGCCGCGTCACCGTGTCGAGGCGGAATTTCAGCCACTCCTCGAGCATCTCCTTGAGGCCCACGACGCGCGGGCGCCCGTCCAGGCCGATGACGTTGAGGTTGACTCGATAGGTGCGCTCCAGGTCCGTGGTGGCGAACAGGTGCGTCATCAGCTGCACCAGGTCCACGCGGTTGGAGCGCGGCACGATCACGATGCGCGTCGGATTCTCGTGGTCCGACTCGTCGCGCACGTTCTCGACCATCGGCAGCTTCTTCGCCTGCATCTGCGCGGCGATCTGCTCCTGGATCTTGGCGCCCGACACCTGGTAGGGCAGTGCCGTGATGACGATCTCCCCTTCCTCGATCTCGTACGAGGCGCGCGCGCGGTAGGAACCCGTGCCGGTGTCGTAGAAATCCGCCAGCTCCTTGCGCGGCGACACGATCTCGGCGCCGGTCGGCAGGTCCGGGCCCTTGATGTGCTGCATGAGCTTGCGCGAGGACGTGTCCGGCTCGTCGAGCAGGCGAATGCAGGCTGCGGCCACTTCGCGCAGGTTGTGCGGCGGCACGTCCGTGGCCATGCCGACCGCGATGCCCGACGTGCCGTTCAGGAGCAGGTTCGGAACGCGCGCTGACAGGAGCTGTGGCTCCTCGCGCGTGCCGTCGAAATTCGGCTGCCACTCCACCGTGCCCTGTTCGAGCTCTGACAGCAGGAGCTGCGCGTACGCCGTGAGACGAGCCTCGGTGTAGCGGTAGGCGGCGAAGGACTTGGGCTCGTCGGTGGAACCCCAGTTACCCTGTCCGTCCACCAGTGGATAGCGATAGGAGAACGACTGCGCCATGAGGACCATGGCTTCGTAGCAGGCGGCATCGCCGTGCGGATGGTACTTGCCCAGAACGTCGCCGATCGTGCGCGCGGACTTCGCAGGCTTCACGCCGGAATTGAGCCCGAGCTCGCTCATTGCGAAGACGATGCGCCGCTGCACTGGCTTGAGGCCGTCCGCCAGCGCCGGGAGCGCGCGGTCGAGGATCACGTACATCGAGTAGTCGAGGTACGCCTTCTCGGTGAAGGTGCGCAGCGGTTGCTGCTCGATGCCTTCGAAATTGAGCTGGTTCTGCTGAGTCACTTGTTGATGCCGCTCCGCTGAGAAGAGCAGGAATTGCGCTCAAATCTGGGCAAGATTGCCTTTTTCCTCGAGCCACTCGCGCCGGTCGGAGGCGCGCTTCTTGGCCAGCAGCATGTCCATGAGCTGATCGGTCTTGTCGTTGCCCGCGAGCGTGAGCTGCAGGAGCTTGCGCGTCTGCGGCGCCATCACCGTTTCGCGCAGCTGCACGGCGCTCATCTCGCCCAGGCCTTTGAAACGCATGATCGTCACCTTGCCGCGGATGTTCTCGGCCTTGATGCGATCGAGAACGCCCTGCCGCTCGGCATCATCGAGCGCATAGAACACCTGCTTGCCCACGTCGACCCGGTACAGCGGCGGCATCGCGACGAACACGTGCCCGGCGAGCACCAGGGGACGGAAGTGGCGCAGGAACAGCGCGCACAGCAGTGTGGCGATGTGCTGGCCGTCCGAATCGGCGTCCGCGAGGATGCACACCTTGTGGTAGCGCAGGCCCGCGAGGTCCTGGGAACCGGGATCCACACCGATGGCCACCGCGATGTCGTGCACTTCCTGCGACTTGAGGATCTCCGCGGGCTCGACCTCCCAGGTGTTCAGGATCTTGCCGCGCAACGGCATGATCGCCTGGAAGTCCTTGTCGCGCGCCTGCTTCGCCGAGCCGCCGGCCGAGTCACCCTCGACCAGGAACAACTCGGTGCGTTCCGCGTCCTCGCTCACGCAGTCGGCCAGCTTGCC
>DASTQG010000165.1:0-5639 GCA_035761885.1 Steroidobacteraceae bacterium
GAACTGCGGCAAGGCGCTGGCGATGAGCTGCGGCGCGCGGGCGGGCGTCGTGATAGGCGCGAGCCAACGCATGCGATCGGCCTGCTGCTCACCGCCCTCCTGCGCGTCGCCCGCAAGATCGACCTGCAAAGACACGCGATCGAGCAACCGATGCAGGAACGTCTCCGTCTCGCGCACTGCCTGGATACGCTGCTGGCGCAAGGTGAGCGCCACGCGAGTGAGCAACCCGTACTGCGCGCGCAGGTCCGCGCCTTTGCGCGTGAGCCTGAAGTCATAGAGGGTGAGCAACGCGAGCGCGATCGAAAGCAGGCGCAACAGCAGCAGCGCTGCGAGAATCACGACCAGTGCGAGTGCCGCCTGTAATGGCCAGGCGAGACTGCCCACGTCGTCGACCGCGCCCGGAAGCGATTCCATCAACGCGCGTCCCATCACCTCGTCGAGGCCCATCTGGGACGCGGTTCCGGCCGCCGCAACAGCAAGGATCACACCGCGGTTGTCGATGAGACCGAAGCGCACCAGCTCGCCGGGCGGCAGGTGCAGAAGCGGTGTCGGCGCCTCCTCCCCCTCCGATTGCGCGTCGGCCGCGCCCGTCGCGCCAGCGTCCTGCGAGCCGAACACCCGTTCACGCAATTCCTGCAACGCCTGCGGACCGAGCACGCGAATGAGTGCCTCGGCCTTACCACCCGCCGAAGTCTCGATCTTCACTTCCGCGACATTGAACAGTCGATGCAGCGGGCCGCGCACCGTGTCGATGTTGACGATGCGCGCGAAGTCGATGCGCCGCAGGTTGCGAAACAGGATGCCCTCGCGGATCACCAGCTCGCGCGGCCCGAAGCCGTATCGGTAGAAATACTGGTGCCACAGGGCGCCGATCAGCAGCGGCACCGCCGCCAGCAGGCCCCACAGCTCATAGTCGCGGCGCGCGCCGAACAAGAGCGCCAGGATGATCGGAGCGACGAACTGCCGCATGAATGCGAGCAGCGCGAACAGCCACGACAGCGGGTGCAGCCGGCGCTGTGACTGGGCCTGCTCTTCAGACGCCACTGCCGTCACGCGCCAGGAGCGCATCGCGCAGCGCCAGCGCCTCGGCGTGCGCGAGCCCCGGCAGCTCGATCTTGGTGTGACGGCTGCCGGCCGTGTACAGCTTCAGCGTTCCAACGCCGTAGCGTCGCTCGAGCGGGCCTTGCGCCACATCGGAATGCTGAATGCGCGCGCGCGGCAGAGCGTGCTGGGAGCGCCACAGCAATCCGCTCTGGATCAGGAGGCCGGTTTCGTCCACGCCGTAGCGCAGCCGGCGATAGTACGCGGCAGGATAGAGCCAGGCGATGAGCAGGCCGGCAACGAAGACCACGAGCGGCAGCGCCGCGCCGGAAATGCCGCCGAGCCTCAGGCCGAAGATGCTGGAGCCGACCGTCGCGGCGGCGGCGACGCCGACGCCCGTCCAGCGCCACACCCCGACGACGCCACGATCGACCGGCAGCATTTCCATGCGGCGTATGCGCGCTCAGCGCGGCTTCACGAACTTCAGCGTCATGCGATCCGATTCGCCGATGGCGTCGTACTTCGAATGATCGAACGCCGGGTTCGGCGGCTGGCCCGAATTGTACGGCACGCTGGTGCGCGTAGGCGGCAGCGTCCAGACGCCGAACGGGTGATCCTTGGTGTCCTTGGGATTCGCGTTGAGCTCGGAGCGCGCCGCCAGCTCGAAACCTGCCTTGCGCGCCTGCTCGATCACGTACGCCTCGGTCACGTAGCCGCTCTTGGCCTTGGGATCCTGCTCGCCCGGATTGGCGCGATGCTGCTCCAGCGCGAGGATGCCGCCGGGCTTGAGCGCGCCGTAGAAATCCCGGAACGATTTCTCGACGAGGTCGTTGGCCATCCAGCCGTGCACCGAGCGCGCCGTGAGGATGAAATCATACGATTTGGCCGGGAGCGGCGCGGACTTCGGACCCCAGCCCACCACGTTCACCTTGCCGTAGATATCGGGCCGCACGCCGTACTTGGCCTCGAACGCGGCACGCGCCTTGCGTGCGCGATCCGAAACCTCCGGGCTGTTGAGGTCGGGACCCGTCGCCGTGAAGGTGCCTCCGGTCATGCGCGCGTAGGGCGCGAGGATCTCGGTCCACCAGGAGGCGGCACCCGGCTGAACTTCGAGGATCGACATGCCGGGCTTGAGGCCCCAGAACGTCAGGGCTTCCACGGGGCGCCGGTAGGCATCGCGCGCTTTCTGTTCCGACGTTCGCCATTCGCCCGCGACCGCCTTCTCCAGTGCCGGGTCCGGTGCTGGTGCATTCGGTGCCGCGCCCTGCACTTGCGCGTGCGCGCTCGGGCCGAACGCGGTGCAGGCCAATGCGCCGGCAAGGAGCACGCGCGCAACGAATTGGGTGCCGGTAATCGTGGCCATCGTCGTTCTCCCGTCTGAGCGCGACCGTGGTGCGCAGTCGGGATTGTAGCCGGTGCGCACGCATGGTGCGCGCGACGCACCGGCGAAGTGCGCGAACCGGGCACGGAACTTGCTCCCAGATGCCCATGGCCCGATTCCGACCGCCTCCACTGCGCGCGTTGCGCGCTTTCTGCGCATGCGCGCGCCACCGCAGCTTCAAGCTCGCAGCCTGCGAGCTGTTCGTGACGCCCTCCGCCATCAGCCACCAGATGAAGGATCTCGAAACGCACCTGGGTGTGCGCCTGTTCGAGCGCAAGACGCGTTCTCTGGAGCTCACTGCCGCGGCGAACGCGCTGCTGGAGCAGGTCGAGCCGCTGCTCGAGGCGCTGGACCGCGCCGTCGCGAGCGTCGCGCGCGGCAGCCGCAGGCGCACGCTGCGCGTGTCCATGCCGTCGTTCTTCGCCAGTGAGCTGTTCGTGCCCAAGCTGCCGAGCCTGTATCGCACCGAGCCCACGGTGCACATTCGCATCGACTCGGCGAACGCGCGCCTGCCGGCGCATCCCGCGAACTGCGACGCCTCGATCCTGCTGCTGGAGTCGCCGCCCCCCGACGTCTATGCGCGCCAGCTGTTTTCGCTGCGCCTGTGCGCCGTGGCCTCCAGGGAACTGGCGGCGAGCGCGCGCGGCCTGGGCAAGGAACTGTTCAGGCACGTGGCGCTCATCGTGCATCGCACGCGGCCCGACGGCTGGGAGCGCTGGGCGAAGGAGAACGGCCACGATGCACCCGATCCGGATCACGTGATCGAGGCCGATTCGCTGTTCGCGGTGGCGCGCGCCGCGGAACGCGGGCTCGGCATCGCGCTGCTCCCGGCCACCTTGTGCGAGAACTGGCTGCGCTCGGGCGCGTTCGTGCGCCTCGACGAGCGCGATCTGCTCACCGCGGAGAGCTACTACCTGGTGGTGCGTCCGGAGGATTCCGAGCGCCGCGAGATCCGCGCGCTCACGCACTGGGCATTGCGCGAGCTGAATCACGTCGGTGAGCTGCAGTGCGCGGCATGAGCGCCGATCATGCGTCGGCACAGTTCTTTTCGTTTGTCGCGCGTTCCCGCATTGGCGACTGTGCTGCCCAGGCGGGCGTGGGCCCGCACAGTTGGAGACTTCACATGATCGACAGCAGCAGACTCGGCGCGCTCGCGCTGGTGATTCTCATCTCGGCGCAGGCCGCGCACGCGAAAGACCTGTTCGTGCTCGAGGGCTACGAGACCATGGCCTCGCCGCGGCTGCTCACCGAGGGTCGCTACGCGGAGCTCATCGAGCAATCCTCGCCGCACGGGTGGCGCGACCGCACACGAGCCTCTTTCGCGGCCACGAACCTGTGCGTCGCGCACATCAAGACCGCGCAGCTCGACGCGGCACGCGCTTCGTGCGACGCGGCGATCGTGGCGGCGCGCAGTCATCGCCGGCCGTCGTCCATGCCCGGCGGGGCGAACGAGCGCCGGCTCGCGCTGGCGCGCGCCTATTCGAACCGCGCGGTGCTGAACTGGGTGAGCGGGGATCGCATGGCGGCCGAGGCGGATCTCATGCAAGCGGCGCGCTGCGCGCCGCAGGCGCACTTCATCGGCCGCAACGCGCGCGCGCTGTCGGCACGCGGCGAAGTGAGCAACGCGCTCGCAGCGGCGGTGGCGGAGCGCTGAAGGCAGGTGGTTTCATGCGGCAGGCCCGTTCATCTCCCCCTTTGGGCCTGCCGCCTTTCTAGCTGCCGAGCGCCTGGCGCAGCGCGTCGATCTCGTCGGCCATTTCCTTCATGACCAGCTGGCTCTTGGCGCCATCCAGGCCGAGCGCGTGGAACGCCTTGATGCCCTGCATGTTCAGCTCCAGGTCCTCGGCATGATCGGCGTACGCCGCCATCATCACCGCCACGGTCACGAGGTCGGTGAGGTCGGCCGGCCCGTCATGCTCGCGCGCGATGTCCTCGTGATCGTTCACCGCGCTGCAGACTTCCTCGGGCAGGTCCCAGTTCTCCAGGATCGCCTTGCCGATGCTCGCGTGCCAGTCGCGCAGCAGCGCGTGCAGGCTCGACTGGTCGTGAAACAGCGCGGGGTGCTGAACCGTGCGCGTGAGGATGTAGAGCTTGCCGACGCCGTGCAGCAGGCCGGTGAGCAGAGCCTCGTCGGCGTTGCGGCTGGTGTAGCGCTTGGCCAGCACGTATGCGACCGCGGCCACGTGCGTGCTCTGCTTCCACAGGTCCTCGAGCCACGGCTCGATGCCCTTGAGCGATTCGGAGGCGCGGATCTGCGCCATCGCGAAGGACATCGCGGCGCTGCGCACCATGTTGTAGCCCATGCGGTTGATGGCCGTGCGCAGGTCGGTCACCGACTTGCCGCTGCGGTTGAACGCGGCGGAGTTGGCCATCTTGAGCAGGCGGCCCGCGAGCGCGGGCTCGGAGCCCACCACGCGCACCACCTGCTCGACCGTGGTCTTCTCGTCGGCCAGCACCTTGCGTACGCGGACGGCGACGTCCGGGAAGGACGGCAGCTCCACCTTGCCGTTGGAGAGCTCGGCGGCCAGGCTCTGCACGAACACGAAGGCATCCGAGCTCGCGACGGCGGCCGAAGTGCTGGAATCGTTCACTGGGTGTTCCTCATTGGTTCTCTTTTCAGCTCGACATCAGCGCGAGCACGCCGCCGCCGTACTTCGGCACGGCAATCTGGAAATCGCTGCGACCCTTCGCCTGCCCCACCAGCGCCACGGCGGGTGCGGGCAGCGACTGCACCGGGTAGACGTCGTCCAGGCGCAGGTGCGGCGAGCTGTCGCTCATCACCAGGCGCGTGCAGATGTTCATGATCTCGCGCAGGTTGCCCACCATGACGTCGGTGAGCGCCTTGTTCTTTGCTGCGTCCTTGGCGATGCCCACCGGCAGCATCGACAGGGCCGCGCTCCAGTTCGCCGCGAGATTGGAATCGCAGGCGCAGAGCGCGACAGGCGCACCCGAGTCGGAAATGTAGACACCGACGTAGGTGCCCGAGGCGGGCGAAGTATCGACCTTGCCACCGGCCTTCACGTCGATGTCGTCGAACAGCAGACCGAGGATGGTCTTGATCTTCGGACCGTCGGGGAGCGGATAGAGCGTCGCCATGGCGTGCGTTCCGTTGCGGTCAGGCGATGTGCGGCCCGAGCGTCGTCTTGAACGACTCGGGCGTGAAGGGCTTGGAGATGAGGAACTGCGCGCCCGCACCGGTGGCCTTGGCGCGCATGTC
>DASTQG010000166.1:0-2337 GCA_035761885.1 Steroidobacteraceae bacterium
GCGGTCGTTGAACACCCGCGCCGGCTAGAAATTGTCGGGAAGCGAGGGGATCGCCCGCAGGTACTCATACACCGCGCGCAGATCGAGGTCTGTCATGTTCGCGAACACCGGCCAGGGCATCACCTGCAGGATGCGATCCGGATCTTCGTGATCGCGGCCGGTCCGGATGAGGGTTACGAACTCCTCGCGCGTGAGTCCGGCCGGCAGTCCGTTCTCGTCCGGTGTGATGTTGGCGGACACGAGCGTGGGGCCGAAGGGTGTGCCACCCGCGAGGTACACCGCAGCGTTCACGACTGTCGGCTGGCCGGCGAAGGGATTTCCGCCCGGTGCGAACGGCGGAGCCGTGTGGCAATCGTTGCAGCCGCCCTGCGCGTTCACGATGTAGCTTCCGAGTCCGACGAGAAAGCGGTTCTTGCGGCGCAGGTCCAGCGGCACCGGCGCGATCTCGTAGCCCCGGGCGATGCGACTGTCGAAGAAGCCTCGATCACCGTGGTGACGACGATCGTCGGCGCCGGCGATGGCGCTGAGGCCTGCGAGTGAGGCAGCCAGGGTTGCGACGACTGATGTGCGAAGCGCGGCTCTCATGACGACCTCCGTATGCTCCCGATATTCTCGCCCTGAATTCGAAATCCACTGACGTGCAAGTGCCATGCACGCTGCTGCGGGCGTCCAATCGGACCCGCGAGGCCGCAGCCGCTCGCCGATTTACAACGTGTGCGTGCCTTTTACAGCACGCGGATGAGGAGCCCGGCGACCGCGCACACTCCCAGGACGAGCAGCATCGAGGCCTTGAAGCGAAGCAGCGCGATCGCCGCCGCCATCGCGATCAGCGCGGCCATCACGTCCACGGACGCAGGGTCGAGAACGGGCACTGCGAGCACTCCGGAACGCCACGTCGCAACATCGCGAAACAGCGCGTGCAGCGAGAACCACACGGCCAGGTTCAGGATGACGCCCACGACGGCGGCCGTGACCATCGCGAGTGCGGAGGACAGCGCCTTCTGATGGCGCAGGCGCTCGATGTGTGGGGCGCCGAGAAAGATCCAGAGGAAGCACGGCACGAACGTGACCCACGTCGTCACGAATGCACCGAGCAGGCCCGCCGTGAGCGCGTCGAGCGGCGCGGCGTTACCGAATGCCGCGAGAAAGCCGACGAAGGTGAGCACCAGGATCAGCGGTCCGGGCGTCGTTTCCGCCAGCGCCAGTCCCTGCAGCATGTCGTTCGCGGAGATCCATTGGTAGTGAATCACCGCCTCCTGAGCCACGTACGCGAGCACCGCATACGCGCCACCGAAGGTGACCACGGCCATCTTGCTGAAGAACACGCTCTCGACGGTGAGCACGTGCGCCGCGCCGAGTGTGGCCCAGAGCGCGAGGATCGGCAGCAACCACAGCAGGCCGCAGACGACCGCGATGCGCAGCGGGCTGCTGGAACGCGCCGGCCCATCCGCCGTCGAAGGCGTTGCGTCGGTTCCTCCACGGCGATGCACGAAGAAGCCGAGCAACGCGGCGCCGAGCACGATGGCGGGAAAGGGCACCTGGAACGCAAAGATGCCGACGAAGGCGAGCAGCGCCACCCACCACGAGAGCGGATCCTTGAGCGCGCGCTTGCCGATTCGCAGCACCGCTTCCACCACGACGGCCAGCACCGCGGCCTTGAGGCCGAACAGCACACCTTCGATCGGTGGCGAGGAGCGATACAAGGCGTACAGGACGCTGATCGCGACGATGAGCACGAACCCCGGCAGCACGAACAGCGCGCCCGCGGCGATGCCGCCGCGCGTTCCGTGCTTCAACCAGCCGATGTAGGTGGCGAGCTGCTGGGCCTCGGGACCCGGTAGCAGCATGCAGAAGTTGAGCGCATGCAGGAAGCGCTCCTCCGAAATCCAGCGGCGCTTCTCGACCAGCTCGCGGTGCATGATCGCGATCTGCCCGGCCGGACCGCCGAAGCTCACGCAGCCTAGCCAGGCCCAGAAGCGCACCGCCGCGCCGAAAGCCACTGGTTGCGCGTCGCCCTCGGGAATGCCTGTGTTCCTCAGTGCATCGCTGGAGCCGCTGCTCATGCGCGCGGCTGCATCGGCCAGGAATGCGTCTCGCCCTGGGCTCTCTTGCACCAAGCATACAGCGCGTCATACACGGGCATCGCCTGCTCGAGCAGCACCAGGTCGTCGGTAATGTTGGCCGAGAGGCCCAGCGAGATCGCGAGCAGTCCCGCGGCCTCGCGCGACTGCTCGAGCGTTGCCGTGTCCGCCGCGCGTACCACGCCGGCAAGGCGGTCCACGATCGGATCGTGCAGCTCGAACTCGTCCAGAAACGCATCGAAGCTGCAGCGCGGGC
>DASTQG010000167.1:0-2534 GCA_035761885.1 Steroidobacteraceae bacterium
GCAGCGCGAATTGCAAATTGCAATGTCCGGTACCTGTCACTCCGCGGGCGGCGGGAAGGGCGGACCGCCTTCGATCTCGCCCAGGTTGAGGCCGAGCTCTGCGACGCGGCGCGCGTAGCGCTCGTACACGGGCTTGAGCTCGTTGCACACCAGGCAGAACAGATCGGCGGTCTTCTCGGCATCGTACGCCGCTGAGTGGGCCATCGATTGATCCCAGTCCATTCCCGCCACCGCGAGCGCGCGCGCCAGCACCGTCTGGCCGAACATCGCTCCCGCGAGCGCGACCGTGTCCATGCTCGAGAACGGATGAAACGGGTTGCGCTTAATCTCCGTGCGCGCAACCGCCGCGTTGAGGAAGTTCAGGTCGAAGAACGCGTTGTGTCCGACCAGGATCGCGCGACGGCAGCCGGTGTCGACCACCGCGCGCCGCACTTCGCGGAAGATGCGTTGCAGTGCGTCCTTCTCCGGGATGGCGGGGCGCAGCGGGTGAAACGGATCGATGCCGGTGACTTCGAGCGATGCACGCTCGATGTTGGCGCCTTCGAAGGGCTGCACGTGATAGCGGTGCGTTTCACCGCGCAGCAGCGTGCCGTCGCCCTGGATCTCGATCATCACCGCGGCGATCTCCAGCAGCGCGTCGGTCTGCGCATTGAAGCCGCCGGTCTCCAGGTCCACCACCACGGGCAGGAAGCCGCGAAAACGGCTGGCCATCAGTCGCGACGGATCGGTCTCCATCATGTCAGCAGCCGCCACCGTGCAGGCGCCACTGGATCGGCGCAGCGGCGCGCATCGGCACGAGCGTCTGCTCGGCGAATGGGTAGGTGGCCGGCGGCTCCCACGGTTGCTTCACGAGCGTGATGCTGCCGCCATTGCGCGCCAAGCCGTAGAAGTCCGCGCCGAACTCGCTGGCGAAGCCCTGCAGCTGGTCGAGCTTTCCGGCTGCATCGAACGCTTCGGCATACAGCTCGATGCCGGCATGCGCCGAGAATATCCCGGCGCATCCGCAGTCGGACTCCTTGGCGCCGCGCGCGTGCGGCGCGCTGTCGGTGCCGAGGAAGAACTTCGGGTTGCCACTGGTCGCCGCTTCCAGCAGCGTCTCGCGATCGCGCTCGGTCTTGAGCACCGGCAGGCAATACAGGTGAGGCCGCAGGCCGCCCTGGAACAGGGCGTTGCGGTTCAGGAGCAGATGCTGCGGGGTGATGGTCGCAGCGACCCCGGGATGCGCGTCGCGCACGAACAATGCGCCATCGCGCGTGGTGATGTGCTCGAACACCACTTTCAGCTTGCGGAACCGCTCGATGACGGGCGAGAGCGAAGTTTCGATGAAACGCGTCTCGCGCTCGAAGACATCCACGCCCGGGTCGGTGACCTCGCCGTGCACCTGCAACACGAGGCCCACCGCTTCCATGCGCTCCAGCACCGGGTAGATCGCCTCTACCGAACGCACGCCGGCATCGGAGTGCGTGGTCGCGCCGGCCGGATACAACTTTGCGCCGTGAATGAAGCCGCTGCGCTTCGACGCCTCGATCTCCGCGGGCGTCGTCTGCTCGGTGAGGTACAGCGTCATCAGTGGCTCGAAGGAACAATCCACCGGCAGTGCGTCGAGGATGCGCTGGCGGTAAGCGCGCGCCATCTGCACCGTCGTCACGGGCGGCTTGAGATTGGGCATCACGATGGCGCGGCCGAAGCGCTGTGCGGTGAAGCCCACCACGGAACGCAGCTGCTCGCCGTCGCGCAGGTGCAGGTGCCAATCGTCCGGCCGACGCAGGGTGAGCGTTGCGCTCACGCACGCTCCTTGGGGAGCTTCTGCTCGAGCAGCAGGTTCACGGCGAAGCGCACGCCGAAACCGGTGATCTCGGTGTTGATGTGCGCGAGGCCCCCGGTGCGCTGGCTCGCCGCCAGGTCGACGTGCGCCCAGCCGATGGCCGGATCGACGAAGCGCGACAGGAAGCGCGCGGCGAGGATGTGATCGCCCTTGCCCTCGGTCGTGCATTGCAGGACGTCGGCGAGCGGACTCTCCAGGTCCGAATCGAAGTCCTCGTCCATGGGAAAGCACCAGGTGCGCTCCCCGCTCTGCGTGCCGGCACGCTCCAGCGTCTCGCGCCACCGTGGCCGGTTGGTGAAGACGCCGCTGTAGCGCTCGGTGAGCGCATTGACGCAGGCGCCGGTCAACGTCGCGAAGTCGAGGATGAGCTCGGGCTTGCGCCGCGACGCGAGCGCCAGCGCATCCGCCAGCACCATGCGTCCTTCGGCGTCCGTGTGAATCACGTGAATGCTGGTGCCGTTGGAGGCCCTGACCACGTCCTGCGGCTTGTAAGCGTGCGGGCCGATGCGGTTCTCGGTGATCGCGAGCCAGCAGTCCACCGGAAACTTCACCTTCAGGCGCGTGAGCGCGAGCAGCGTGCCGAGGGCAACGGCGCTGCCTTCCATGTCGGTATGCATGTCCAGCATGCTCTTGTGCGCCTTGAGGTTCGTGCCGCCGGTGTCGAAGCAGATGCCCTTGCCGACCAGCGACACCAGCCGCGCCGCCTGTG
>DASTQG010000168.1:0-6754 GCA_035761885.1 Steroidobacteraceae bacterium
AGCGTGCTGCTGGCGCGCGTGCGTTCGCGCAATCCGCAGACTCAGATGCCACCGATCGGCACACAGGCTTTCGACGCCGAAGCGCTCGCGCTGCTCGAGCGCTGGGTCGCAGAAAAATCACACAACTCACGGGAGACCACACCATGAAGAGATTGATCCTGGCCTACCTCGCCGCCATTCTCGGCACGCACGCGGCGCTCGCGGCCGAACCTGCCGCTGCGCCTGTCGCGACGAAGCCCGCGGCCGCGAAGCCGGCTGCGGATGCGGAAACGCTGGCGCGCGGCAAATATCTCGTCACCGTCGCCGGTTGCAACGACTGCCATACGCCCTGGGTCGAAAGCCCGAACGGGCCGCCGCATCCCGACATGACGCGCATGCTGTCGGGTCATCCGGAGAGCTTTACGATCACTGCGCCCGCGACGCTGGATGGCAAGACGTGGCAGATGGCGGCTGCGCCGACCAACACCGCGTGGTCCGGACCCTGGGGCGTGAGTTTCACCGCCAACCTCACGCCGGACGCGGAGACGGGCCTCGGCCAATGGACCGAGCAGACGTTCATTCAAACCATCCGCACCGGCCGTCACCTCGGGCGTGGCCGCCAGATCCTGCCGCCGATGCCGATCCCGATGTACAAGCACTTCACGGACGAGGATCTCGGCGCGATGTTCGCGTTCCTGCAGAGCATCCCGGCGATCAAGAACCGCGTGCCGGAACCGCTGCCGCCGGTTGCGCCGGTGCCGCCGGCTCACTAGACCGGAAAAGGGGACATTCACAATTTCGCGCGGGACAGTCTCATTTCCGTTTACGGAAACGGGGACTGTCCCGGGCGGGCCTTGGGCCCCTCGTCCGCACGCTGCGCGCCGCGACCCGCGCCGCCCAGGATCGCTTCCCAGTTCAGGATCGCATTCCACAGCAGGCGCTGATCGCCGCGATTCAGGTCGCGGTGCACCGGGTTGAAATTGAAGGACACCACGCGGCCGCGCCCCACCGGCATGTCGAGGATCGCCGGTCGTCCGATGAGATTGTCCTCGCCCCAGACCTGACCGCTCACGAGGAATGGCGCTTCGTTCTGCGGATCTCCCCAGCGCATCACGACGCCGCTCGCGTCCGGCGGGCCGTCGAGGCACGTCGTGCAGTACGCCATGCGCAGCCACAGGCGCGGCTCGGCATACAGCGGAAAGTTCTGTCGGAACACGTGCGTGGCGCCCGCGTAACCGTACGCGATGGGGTGCTCCGGCTGCGCGAACGAGACGCGCACGTGCGCACCTGGCGTGCGGGTGATCGATTCGGCCGACGCCTGCGCCGAAGCCGCACCGCCCCCGGCGACGCTGCGCGGCACTCCGCCCGAATCGCGGCGCACGCCCCGAACGATGCCGCCTTCGATCGCGAGCATCGTGCCGCTGCCGAGCGTGACTAAGAGACCGCCGTCTTCGACGAATCGCTGCAGCTGCGCGAGCCCCTCCCATCCGATGCCGCCGGTGATGTCGTCCGAGGCAGCGGGCGTACCGTGGCTGGGCGTCTGCGCGGTCTTCTTGAATGGCATCGGTCCCCAGTCCTTTGGCAATCCCTGGATCTGCTCCGCGAGCTCCAGGTCCACGTGCCCGTACAGCAACACGTCGTACTTGTTGCGCAGCCTGCCGGCGCGCACGTCTTCGTCGCGCACGTAGGAGTAGGGAATCTTTCGCTGATCGAGCGAGTAGCGCAGCCAGCCGATGCTGTCGGTATCCGCCCAGGGCACCCACAAGCCCAGACGCGGTGCTTTCGCCGCGTGTCGCGCAACGTCGGGCACCGCAGCGACCGACGTGAAGTCGAGCGCAAGGTCGGCGGCCAGTGTGCCCAATGCGTCGACGAGGCCGGATTGCGCAGGCAGGATCCACGAGCCCGCCGGGTACCCGACGCCGCCCGCATCGAAACTGCGCTCGGCCACTTCGATCCGAAAGCGCGCCAGGCGATAGCGCGCTTCCAGCAACCCTTCCTGACCGGTGTCTCGCAGCAGGAACACGGGCCCGTCTCCTGACAGCGCGCCGGCAGGACGCGGTGCTTCCGTCAGGGCGGCGAGGCTCACGTTCTTCACTGCAGGGTCGGCGATCGCGACCG
Source organism: Steroidobacteraceae bacterium (assembly GCA_035761885.1). Taxonomy (GTDB): domain Bacteria; phylum Pseudomonadota; class Gammaproteobacteria; order Steroidobacterales; family Steroidobacteraceae; genus DASTQG01. The sequence goes on from DASTQG010000168.1 coordinate 2,098, forward strand.
CGCTCACCCGGTAGTGCGCCGGCAATTGCCACGACACATCGTCGTACGGCTCGCCGCCGTCCTTGGGAAATTCCTGGCGCGTGAGAAGGTCGACCGCGTAGTTGCGGTAGGGCTGGTCGAGCCGTACCACGTAGGTGCCCGCTGCGAACGTGCCTTCGTTCACCGTGAAGGGCGCGCTCGCGCGATGTATCTCGATGCGTTGCGACTGCAGTCGCTCGATGAGCTGCGCCACGCGCCTGGGATCACCCTGGTGATCCGCGATGGCGAACGCGAAAGGCGCCTGGTCGAGTCCCTTGCGCCAGGAGTTGAACCCCTTGCGATAGAAGTTGCGCAGCAGCTCCTTCGACTGCGTGGCCGACAGATCCAGCGCGGCGAGCGCCGCGGTCTGGTTGTAGTTGACGTTGTCGCGCGCGGACCATTTGAAGGGCTGGGACGGGGCGGGCATCACGCGCCACCATTGCGGCGCGGTCTCTTCGGGCGAGAGCTGCCAGCGCAGGGTTTCGGCCGTCCCGTTGCCGAAGGTCTCGTAGCCGCGGCCGATGGCATTGTGATTCATCGCCACGGAGTCGAGGTAGAGATGCGCGAACGCCTCGCCGAAATTCCAGGCCGCGGCGCCCGGCATGCCGAAGCCGGTGAGCGCCTGCACCTCGTGGAAGCTCAGCGTCTGGAACTCGGCGAACGTGATCGGATCGATGTTCGGGTTGTAGGGCCCGGTGCCGGTCCATGTCATGAGCAGCGCGACGCTTTCGTGCAGGTCGTGCACCACGGTCGGATGCCAATCGAAGAACATGCGCGAAACGGCGCGCGTGGATTCGTGCACCAGCTGGTGCGCGTCGCGGTTGATGTCCACGAACGCGTACTTCGACCAATAGGGCGGGGACTGGCGCGGCAACTCCGCCCACTCGGTCTTGCCCTTGAGGAAGCGATAGAACCACTCCACCACCTTGTCGCGCCCATCCGGGTTGGAGACGGGATTGATCAGTACGACCAGGTTTTCGCGGATGCGCCGGATCATCGGCTGCTCGGAGACCGCGAGCCGATGCGCGAGCTCCAGCACCGATTCGACCGAGCCCGTCTCGTCGGCATGCAACGACGCGTTGAAGTAATAGATCGGCCGCGCACGCGCGATGATCTGCTCCGCCGTCGCGGCGTCCGTTCGGCGCGGATCGGCGAGCGCCGCGGTGTCGAGCTTGAGCTGCTCGAGCGACTCGATGCCTTTCTCATCCGCGATCGCCAGCAGGATGATGTCGCGGCCTTCTTCGGACCTGCCGATCGTGAACACTTCCACGCGAGGCGAGCTCTCGGCGAGCGCGCGCGAGTACGCATAGGCCCTGGCGGAGTCGACGAACTCGCCCGGCGCGCCGGGAATGCGCTTCAGGAACGCGCGCGGCGATGGCACGCCCACAGAGGCGGGAATGTAGGACACCCAGGGAGAGAGGAACTGCGGCGACGAGGTGGCTGCCGCGATCTCTTCGATCGAACCCGCCTCGGGTTCGTCAGGCGCGGTGGCAGCGGGTCCGGCCACTGCATCGAGCGTGAACGTCAGAAGGAGGCTCGAAAGGCTGATCGTCGCACGCACGCTTCACCTCGCCGACCGTCGGGCTCGGCGAAGTGTAGCGGGTACGTGGCGTGCACCGCGATCGCTGCGATTATCGAACTAGCGCACCGCGTGCGGTTCGTTCGCGGCCGGCTCGGGCGGGGGGTGCGCGGTGAGCATCTTGCCCACCTTCGGTGCGAGCCAGCGCTCGATGTCATCGACCAGCGTGAACGCCGCGGGCACGATCACCAGCGTGAGGGCCGTGGAAGTAATGAGGCCGCCGATGACCGCGACGGCCATCGGTCCGCGGAACGAATTGTCGCCGTGGATGCCGATCGCCACGGGCAGCATGCCCGCGACCATCGCGACCGTGGTCATCACGATGGGCCGGGCGCGCTTGTGGCCCGCTTCCAGCAGCGCCGTGAGCCGGTCCTTGCCGGCGCGCATTTCCTCGATCGCGAAGTCGACCAGCAGGATCGAGTTCTTGGCGACGATGCCCATCAGCATCAGGAAGCCGATCACCGCGGGCAGCGAGAGCGGGTAGCCGCTGATCGCCAGTCCCGCCACCGCGCCGCCGATGGAGAGCGGCAGCGCGGAGAGAATCGTGATCGGTTGGAACACGCGCGCGAACAGCAGCACCAGCACGGCGAACACCATCAAGATGCCCGTGCCCATGGCGATGGCGAAGTTGGCGAACAGCTCGCCCATCACTTCCGCATCGCCGATGCGCACGACGGAAACGCCCTGCGGCGGGTTCTTGGCCGTGGGCAGCGCGTAGATCTTGTCCATGGCGGTGCCGAGCTCGACGCCGTTCAGGTCGGCCTCGATCCAGACGCGCCGGTTCTGGTTGAAACGACGGATGCGAGTGGGGCCTTCGCCGAAGCTCACTTCCGCGACGGACTTGAGCGGCACCCAGCTGCCCGAGCTCGTCGGCACCGGCAGGTTCTCGAGCGTGGCCAGATCCTGGCGCGCGCTTTCCACCAGGCTCACGCGAATCGGGATCTGCCGGTCGGAGAGGGAGAACTTCGGCGCGTTCTGCGGCAGATCGCCGAGGGTGGCGATGCGGATCGTCTGGCTGATGCTCGACACCGTCACGCCGAGCTGCGCGGCCAGGTCGAGACGCGGCCGGATGATGATCTCCGGCCGGTTCATGTCGGCGTTGATGCGCGGATCGCGCAGCTCGGTCAGGCCACGCATCTCCTCGATCAGCTGGTGCGCGGTCTTCTGCGTGAGCTGCGGATCGCTGCCCACGACGTAGAGACTGAGGTCACGGCCGCCGCCCGCGCCTGACTGGTTCGCGAACGAGACCCGGGCGTCGGGAATGCGCTTGAGCTCCTGGATGACGCGACGCTCCCATTCCTTCTGCGAGATGTCGCGCTCGCTGCGTGGAACGAGCGAGACGAACATGTCCGCCTGGCGCACCTCGCCCGTGTCGTCGGTGCCGATGGCTTCGACCACGTCGGTGACTTCGGGCTGTTGGCGCAGGATCTGGTAGGCCTGCGCCGCCACGGCCGCGGTGTCCTCGATGCGCACGCCCGGCGGCAACTCGATCTTGAGCTGGGCGCTGCCGAGGTCCGCGGCTGGCACGAACGACTTCGGCACGAACATCATCGAGGCCACGGACAGGATGAAGAACAGCGTGCCGAAGGCGAGCGTCTTCCAGCGGTGCTCGACGCACCAGCGCAGCCAGCCGAGATAGCGCGTCATCCACGGACCGTCGCCGTGGGTGACGACGCTCTCGGCCTTGAGCGTGTAAGCTGCGATCACCGGCGTGATCAGTCGTGCCACGAGCAGCGAGAAGAACACCGCGGCCGCGACGGTGAGCCCGAACTGGATGAAGTACTGCCCCGTGATGCCGGGCATGAAGCTCACCGGAACGAAGACCGCGATGATGGTCGCGGAGGTGGCGACCACGGCGAGGCCGATTTCGTCGGCGGCATCGAGCGCGGCCTGAAAACCGGTCTTGCCCATGCGCTTGTGGCGCACGATGTTCTCGATCTCCACGATCGCATCGTCGACCAGCACGCCCGCGACCAGCGACAGCGCCAGCAGGCTCACCTGGTTGAGCGTGAAGCCCATCATCTGCATGAACGCGAACGTCGGGATCGCCGACAGCGGGATGGCGAGCGCGGAGATCGCGGTGGAGCGCCAGTCGCGCAGGAAGAACCAGACCACGATGACGGCCAGGATCGAGCCCTCGATCAGCGCGTTGATCGCCGAGTCGTACATCTCCTGCGTGTAGGCGACTGTCGTGAAGACCCTGGTCATCTTGACGCTGGGATTTTCTTTCGTGATCTCGGCCAGCTTCTGCTCGACCCGCTCGGCGACCGCGACGTCCGAGGAGCCCTTGGCCTTGAAGACGCCGAACGTGGTGGTGGGCCGGCCGTTGAGGCGCGACATGCTGCGGATCTCGGCGATGCCGTCGTGCACCGTGGCGATGTCGCTCAGGCGCGCGATGCGCCCGCCGGGAAGCACGATGCGCGTGTCCGCGAGCTGCTCGGCGGTGCGCGCGCCGCCCAGGACGCGGATCGACTGCTCGCCGCCGCCGATCTGGGCGCGACCGCCCGGTGCATCGAGATTGAGCGCACGCACCTGCTGGTTCACGTCGACGGCGGTGATGCCCAGCGCCTGCATGCGCGCGGGATCGAGCTCGACGCGAATCTCGCGATCCACGCCGCCCGAGCGTGCCACCTGCGCCACGCCCGGGATCGAGAGCAGGCGCTTGGTGACGGTGTCGTCGACGAACCAGCTCAGCTGCTCCTCGGTCATCGCCGTGGTGCTGAGCGCGTAATAGGAAATGGCGCCGCCTTCCACGTCGACGCGGTTGACGACCGGCTCCTCGATGCCTTCGGGCAGCTCGCTGCGCACGTTGGCGATGGCGTCGCGCACGTCCGCGACGGCCCGGTCGATGGGCGTGCCGATCTGGAACTCGATGAACGCGACCGCCTGTCCCTCGAGCGCGGCGGAGGTGAGCTTGTGAACGTTGCCGACGTTCGCGACCGCACCTTCGATCTTGGTGAGGATCTGCGTCTCGATCTCCGTGGGCGCCGCGCCGGGCTGGTTCACCCGGACCTCGACCAGCGGGAAGGAGATGTCCGGGCTCAGGTTGATGGGCAGCCG
>DASTQG010000169.1:0-3144 GCA_035761885.1 Steroidobacteraceae bacterium
GGTCCGGTGCTGCACGAGTTCGACGGTTACACCTGGGGGCGTCAGCGGGGCTTGTTCATGAGTCGCGTGGAACCGCGGTTCGACGGGCCGGCCTACGACTACCAGCTCATGCTGGAACCGAGCGGTCGCGACTGGGTGTTCGCGCTCGACCTGCCGATGAGCTGGGACGCGCGCACCGTGATGCAGACGCCCGACTACCAGCTCATCGCGCGCGACCCGCGCGCCACCTCCGGCAGCCTGCGCCTGCAATCGCGTCCGCGCTTCAGTTTCGACGGCGAGCTGCCGCTGACCGTGCGACGGCGCGACGTGCGCCTGCCCGCAGGCAGCAACCCTCGCAGCGCCGCCCTGGGCCAGCGCATGCGTGCGCAGGCGGGCGATGACGCGAAGTTCGCGCGCGCCGTCCTGCAGATGTTCCGCGACCAGGAGTTCTACTACACGCTCACACCGCCGGGGCTGACGCTCGACTCAGTGGACGATTTCCTGTTCAACACGCGCCAGGGCTTCTGCGGCCACTTCGCCTCGGCGTTCACCATGCTCATGCGCGCCGGCGGAGTGCCGGCGCGAGTGGTCACCGGCTACCAGGGCGGCGAATACAACCGCTTCTCGGGTTACTACGTCGTTCGCCAGTCCGATGCGCACGCGTGGAGCGAAGTCTGGCTCCCAGGGCGCGGCTGGACGCGCATGGACCCGACCGCCTTCGTCGCGCCGGAACGCATCGAGCGCGGCCTCATCGGCGCGCTCGCGGAGGACGAGCCGGTGGCCGATCGCTTCGTGCGCGAATGGGGCGTGCTCGGCGACCTGCGCCTGGCGTGGGACATGCTCAACACGGTGTGGCGCGAAGGCGTGGTGGAATTCAACGGTGCGGCGCAGCTGCGGTTGCTCGAATGGCTGGGGGTTGACCATCCCGACTGGCGTGCGCTCACCGTACTGCTCGTGACGAGCCTCATCGTCGTGATGACCCTGATCGGCCTGCACCTGCGCCGCGCGATGCTCGGCGCGCCCGCGGACCCCGTCCGGCGCGAGTACGATCGCTTCTGCGCGCGCCTGGCGCGCCACGGCGTGCGCCGCGGTGCACACGAAGGACCACTGGACTTCGCGCGCCGCATCGCCGAGCAGCATCCCACGCTCGCGCAGGTCACGAATGCCGTCACGGCCAGTTACGTGCAACTGCGCTACGACCGCACTGCGTCCGGTGCGACGCTGCAGGAGCTGCGCCGCCTGGCGCGCTCGGTGCGATAGGCGCGCCGCGCGCTCTGGCATACTGCTTTCCCCCGACCGAGGAATCCGCCATGGCCGACCCCAGAAGCGCTTTCACTACCGCCGCGGCCGACGTCCAGAAGCTCAGGCAGCGGCCCAGCAACGACCAGCTGCTCGCGCTCTACGCGCTGTACAAGCAAGCGACTGAAGGCGACGTCAAGGGCGAACGACCGGGCTTCCTGGATCTCACCGGACGTGCCAAGTACGACGCCTGGGCCGCCAAGAAGGGCACGCCCACCGACAAGGCGATGCAGGCCTACGTGGACCTGGTCGAGAAGCTCAAGAAGGGCTGACGCATCTCCGCCGCAGCGCTCCTCATCGGCATCGCGTTCCTCGTGCTCGCGGTGCTGCTCGGCCGTCCGTTCTGGGTGGCGCGCCGGCGCCGGCGGCTGCGCGAGCGCGGCATTCCACCCGAGTGGCGCCCGATCATCGCGCACGCGATGCCGCTGTACGCGCGCATGCCCGAGAACCTCAGGGCACGGCTGGACGGACTCGTCGCACAGTTCGTGTCCGAAAAGGAGTTCGTCGGCTGCCGTGGCCTCGAGGTCACGCAGGACATGCGCCTGGCGATCGCGGCGCAGGCCTGCCTGCTGGTGCTCAATCGCGCCTGGAGCGTCTACGATCCGCTCTACTCCGTGCTGATCTACCCGGCGCAGTTCATCGCACGGCACCAGCACCGCGACGAGGCGGGCGTGGTGCACGAGCGCGAGCAGGTGCTCTCCGGCCAGGCGTGGGAGACCCATCGCATCATCCTGTCGTGGGAAGACGTGCAGGCGAGCCGTGTCGCCGACAACGACGGCTACAACGTCGTGTTCCACGAGTTCGCGCACTACCTCGATGCCGAGGCCGGCGAAGTCGACGGCGCGCCGCTGCTGGGAGATGCCGAGCACTACGAGCGCTGGGCCGACGTGATGAACGCCGAGTTCGCGCAACTGCGTGCCGCCGCGGCGCGTGGCGAGCCGACGCTGCTCGACCCCTACGGCGGGGAGAACGAGGGCGAGTTCTTCGCGGTGGCGACCGAAGTATTCTTCGAGCGCGCGGCGGATCTCAGGCGCGAGCATCCCGCGCTGTACGCGGAGCTGTCGCGCTACTACCGGCTCGATCCCGCGAGCTGGGGCTGAAGCCTCACGCGCGACAGCAGCACTCCGCCGATCACGAACAGGATCACGAGCGAAAGGATCGCCAGGCGCGAGTCGCGCGTGAGGAGCGCGGTGACGCCGGTGAGCATCGGCCCGAGCACCGCCGCGGCCTTGCCCATCATGTTGTAGAAGCCGAAGAACTCGCCTGCCTTGCCCGGCGGTACCAGCCGGCCGTAGAGAGAGCGTGACAGCGACTGGATGCCGCCCTGCACCAGGCCCACCGTGATCGCGAGCGCGTAGAACTCGCTCTCCGACGACATGAAATAGGCATACACGGTCGCCGCGGCGTACACGCAGATCGCGATCATGATTCCCGTGCGCGGCCCGAAACGCTGGCCGAGCAGGCCGAACGCGAGGGCGGCGGGGAAGCCGACGAACTGGACCAGGAGCAGCGCCTTGATCAGCGTTCCCTGCTGAAAACCGAGCGCGAGGCCGTAGTCCACGGCCATCTTCATCACCGTGTTGACGCCGTCGATGTAGAACCAGTACGCGAGCAGGAACAGCAGCAGCGTGCGATCCGCCCGCACGTGGCGCAGCGTTTCCTTCAGCTCGCGCCAGCCCGCGCGCACCGCGGGACCCAAGGGCAACGGCTCCGCGGCACGCGATTCGCGCACGAACAGCAGCATGGGCAACGTGAACACGGCCCACCACGCGGCCACCATCCAGAACGAAGCACGCACCGCTTCGCCCGCGTCCGCGAACCCGAACGTCGCCGGTTGCGCCGCCATCGCCGCATTGACCAGGAAGA
>DASTQG010000170.1:0-7804 GCA_035761885.1 Steroidobacteraceae bacterium
GCCCCGATGGCACGGGCGGTGCGCACGTACGCGCTGTCGAGGGCGCCAGCCACGTTCGCCTCGATCATGCGCGCGAGCTTGGGAACGAGAAAGGCGGCAACCGAGACCGTGGGCAGGATCCAGGTGCTCGGCCCGCTGGAGCCGAGCGCGGGGAGCCACACCAGCTCGATCGCGAACAGCTGCACGAGCAGCAGCGCGGTCACGAATCCCGGGAATCCCTGCAAGGCGAAGAGCAGCCAGCGTGCGATCGCGCGAGCCGCGCCCCCGCGCCGAGCGCCGAGCCAGGCGCCCAGCGGAACCGCGATCGCGAATGTCACGCACAGCGCGAGGCCCGCCAGCAGCAAGGTGGCCGGGAATGCCGTGAGGACCTTCGCCAAGGCGGGTGTTCCGTCCGCGAGCGAATCTCCGACGTCGAGCCGCGCAAGACTGGCGAGATACGCGAGGTACTGCACGGGCACGCTGCGGTCGAGCCCGTAGGTGGCACGGATCGCGGCGAGCTGCTCATCGGTGGCGTCCGGCCCCGCGAGCACGACGGCAGGATCGCCGGTGAGGCGCAGCAGGAAGAACAGCACGGTCATCGTGCCCAGGAGCAGCACGACCAGGTCGCGCAGCCAGGCGAGACCGCCGACGAGAGTGCGCCTCATGACCCCGGCCTCATGACCCGCCAAGTATCGACGCGGCGCGGGCCAAGGCCAGCGAAATGAAGTCCCACCAGCTGCGAATAAACCTCACAGCGCGGCCCTGGCCGGTCGCCTGGTGCGGGGGCTCCGGCTGGTGCGTCCAGCCACCGGCTGCGCACGCTCGGTGACCAGTTCCTCGCGCAACCAGTCGCGAAACGCCGCGCCGAGCGTGCTCAGCGGCGTGCCCGAGTGCCACAACACGTAGTACGAGAACGTATCCTCGACGCTGCCCTCGAACGGGCGCACCAGCCGCCCGCTCGCCAGGTCGTCGAGCGCGAACAGGCTGCGTGCCAGCGCCACGCCTTCGCCGGCCGCGGCGGCCTCGAGCAGCATGGCGGAGTCACTGACGATGAGCCCGTCGGTCGGCTCCGCGATCCGTACGCGCGCCGCGCGCAGCCAGGGCGCCCAGGGTTGCCACGCATGCCGCAACAGGCGGCAGCGGGCGAGATCGGAAGCCTTGTGCAGCCGGTGCGCGTCGCGATAGGCGGGCGTGCAGACGGGAAACAGCACTTCGCCCGCGATGCGCTCGCGCGCGGCGTTCGGCCACGTGCCGCCGCCGTAGCGGATGGCGACATCCGTGCCCTGCGCGAGGAAATCGCCCAGATCCGCCGTGGAGCGCACTTCGACGGTGGCGCGCTCGTAGCGCCGGGTGAAACGGCCGAGCCGCGAGATCAGCCAGCGCGTGGCGAGCGAGGGATGAACGCCGATCACGAGATGCCCCGGCGTGGAAGCGGAACTGCCGGGCAGGGCGCGCTCCAGCATGCCGAGCGCTTCGCGCACCTGCGCGAGCAGGGTCACGGCTTCGCGCGAGGGCGTCATCGCGCGGCCGGCGCGCTTGAACAGCGTGACGCCGAGCTGCGTTTCCAGCTCGCGGATGCGATGGCTGACTGCGCCGTGCGTCACTCCCAGCTCGTGCGCCGCGGCCGAGTAGTTCTCGTGCCGCGCCGCCGCCTCGAAGGCGCGCAGGGTCTGCATGGACGGCAGCCGCTTCATGGCCCAAGTGTGACGATTTGTCACAGCTTACGCCAGATCAAATCGTTTGCCTTGCAGTGCCCGCGGCGCTGCAATCCTTGCGGGGCAATGGGGGAAATCATCCTTGACGGGCTCGATGAGCGAGCAGGCGCCCAGCACCGCCGACGCCAGCGACCCGGCTGTTCCGCGAGAGACGCGCTACGCATGGTACGTCGTACTGCTGCTCACGCTCACCCTGGTGGTGTCGTACATCGACCGGTTCCTGCCGAGCCTGCTGGTCGGCTCCATCAAGCAGGATCTCGGGCTCACGGACTTCCAGGTCGGCCTGCTGCTCGGGCCCGCGTTCGGGCTGTTCTACGTGTTCGTTGGTGTGCCGATCGGGTGGCTGGCCGATCGCTACAGCCGGCGCACGATCCTCTCCGTGGGAATCGCGCTATGGTGCGCCATGACTGCGCTGGGCGGGTTCGTGCGCAGTTTCGGGCTCCTCTTCACCGCGCGCCTGGGCGTGGGGCTGGGCGAGGCGGCGGTGGCGCCCTGTGCGATCTCGCTGATCAGCGACTACTTCCCTCGTACGCGCCGGGCGCGGGCGATCGGCGTCTTCATGGCCGGAACGTTCCTCGGTGCGGGCTCGGCGTTCCTGTTCGGCGGGCCGGTGGTGCACGCGATCTCGAACCTGCCGCCGCTGGAGCTTCCGGGCGTGGGCGAAATGCGGCCGTGGCAGATGGCGTTCCTGCTGATCGGCGTGCCGGGTTTCATGCTGTCCGCGCTCATGTTCACCATTCGCGAGCCCCCGAGGCAGGACCAGGTGCGGCGCGGACTTGCCGCGGATGCCGCGGGCCACGTCACTTTCTCCGCGGCTCTCGGCTACATCCGGCCACGCTGGCGCGCGTTCGGCGCGCTGTTCGTCGGATCCGCCGCCGTGGTGACGATGGGGTCGCTCGCGTTCTGGAACGTGGCGCTGTTCGGGCGCACGTGGGGCTGGGGCGTGCGCGAAGTTGGCATCGCGACCGGCGTGCTGTTCTTCGTCGGCGGGCCGATCGGCACGCTCATCGCCATCCGTCTCATGAACCAGTGGCTCGCAGCGGGCCGGCGCGACGCCACGCTGCGCGTGCTGTGGATAGGGCTCGTGTGCGCCGCCGCCGGCTTCTCGCTGTACCCGGTGATGCCGAGCGCCGAGATGGCGATCGGCGCGCTGCTGATCGCATTCATCGGCCAGGCGACCGCCGGCGCGGCCGGGCCGGCATCCATCGCGCTGATCGCGCCCGGCCAGATGAAGTCGCAGGCGGTGGCGATCTACTACCTCTTCATCGGCGTGTTCGGACAACTGCTCGGTCCGCCGCCGGTGGGCCTCATGACCGATCTGTTCGGCGACGAATCGATGCTGCGCTACGCCATGACGATCGAAGCCGCCGTCGTCGGAACGACGGCTGTCGTGCTCGTGGCCATCGGCATGATGCATTTCCGGCGCGCGGCGACCGAGATCGAAGAGCTGATCGGCCCCGCGCGGCCGGGAGAGCTGGCGCATGCCTGATCCGGCCCGCCCGTACCTGGAGGTCATTCGCGCCGTGACGTACCTCGTACCCGATCTGCGCGCGGTCGAGGAGGTCTATGCGCGCTGGCTGGACTATCGCGTGGTCGCCCGCGGCGCAGTGCCCGACGCGGTGGCGCAGGCGTGGCGAGCGCCAACGCTCGCGGGTCGTGAGGCGATCGCGCTCGAGCCTGCGAGCGCTGAACCCGTGCAACTGCGTTTCGTCGCGGCGCCCGAGGCGTCCGGATGGAAGGCGCTCACGACTCACGGCTGGAACGTCTCGGAGATCGTGGTGCAGGACGTCGATGCGCTCGCGGGGAAGCTCGCCGCCTCGCCGTTTCGCATCATCGGCCCGCCGGCCGGACTGCAGCGCTTTCCCATGATCCGCGCCATGCAGGTCGTCGGTCCGTCGGGCGAGTGCCTGTACTTCACCGAGGTGGGTCCCGGCAGTGGCCTCAACCTGGCGCGCGCGCGCTCGTTCGTGGGCCGCGTGTTCATCGTGGTCGCGGGCGGGCCGGACCTCGATGCGCTGTTCGACACGTACGCCGCGTTCGGCAACGAATTCGACCTGCCCGTGTCGACGCGGGTACGGGTCATCTCGCTGGCCAACGGCCTGCCGCCGGAAACCGAGCACGCGCACGGACTGGTGCGCCTGTCCGGCGGCACGCTGATCGAGCTGGACCAGTATCCGCCGGTGACGCGCCCGCGCGCGCGCGTCGGCGCGCTGCACACGGGAATGGCGATCGTGACGTTCGCTGTGGATGCGCTGCCTTCGTCGAAGTCCGGCGGCGCCTCGCTGTTCGAGGACGATCGGCGGGCGGTGCTCGTGACCGGAGCGACGGGTGAGCTCATCGAGCTCGTGGAGCGTGGCGATGCCTGACGCACTCGACGTGGCAGCGCAGCTCGACTTCGTGCTGACGCTCCGCAGGCGCTGGGCGGATACCCTCTATCCAGCGCTTCGCGCGCAATACGATGCGGGTGCACAGGGCAGGCGCGCTGCCGATCCCGAAGCGATCGCAGCGGACGTGCACGCGCTGCCGCTGTATCCGTGGTTCGCATGGCTCGAGCGCGGATCGCAGAAGATGCTGTGGCGTGCGGTCGAGGATGCAGTCGCGTTGCAGGGCACGCCGGCGGTGGCCCCGATCAGCCCCGCAACGCTCACCCTCGATCCCTCGCTCGAGCTGCCGCGCTGGTACACGCAGTTCGACATTCACCTGCAGCCCGGCGGTGTCTGGTCGCAGGACAGCGCGGCGGCGGTGTACGAGCTGGGCGCGAAGCTCGTCATGCTCGGCGAGAACGACGATTACAAGATCCATCGCCTGTTCACGCAGACGGCGATTCCGCGGCGCAGCTACCGGCGCATCGTCGATCTCGGTTGCGGCTTCGGCAAATCGACCTGGCCGCTCAAGAAGGAATTCGCGCAGGCCGAGGTGATCGGCGTGGACCTGGCCGCCCCGTGCCTGCGCCTGGCCGCGCAGCGTTCGGGGCGGCAGGGGCTCGCGATTCACTTCCGCCAGGCAGACGCGAGCGCAACCCGCCTGGAGAGCGGCTCCGCCGACCTGGTGACCTCGACGATGCTCCTGCACGAACTGCCGGTGAAGGTCGCCGAGCAGGTGTTCGCGGAGAGCGCGCGGCTGCTTGCGCCGGGCGGCGTGCTGCGCTTTCTGGACTTTCAGCGCACCGGCGATGCGTTCCGCGACCTCGCCATGCTGGAACACGGTGCGCGCAACAACGAGCCGTACCTGCCCCCGATGATCACGCTGGATGTCGCCGCCATGGCGCGGCAGGCAGGGCTCACCCACGTGCGCTGGGTCGCATTCGACGAGCGCGCGCGCGGGCGCCTCGACGCGGCCCAATGGCCGGAGCGGCGCGAATGGCATTTCCCCTGGGCCGTGCTGGAAGCGGAGAAGCCCGAATGAACGTCCCCGACACCCGACGCCTGAGCGGGCTGGTTTTCGAGTTGTCCTCGCAGCTGCACGCGGAGCGGATGCATCGCATCGCGCTCGAAGCTGCACTGGTGCGCGCGGGCGTGCTCACGCCTTCCGTCCTGGAGCGCATGAGCGAGGATGAATCGGTGCGCGACAGCGGCAGGCGTGCCGTGGAGGAATCCGTGGCGCGTCTGATGCGCGTCTTGACTGAACCACAGGAGGGCGGCTGACGTGGCCCGACCCTGGATCGAGTTCATCCAGTCGCAGTGCCTGCCGTGGCGACCGGCGCACTTTGCCGATGTCCGCCCGGGCGCGGAATGCAAGGTGCTGAGCGCGGACCCCAAGACCCATGCATGCAGTGTGCTCGTGCGCTATCCGCCGGGATGGAGCGCGGCGGGCGGCGCGCTCGAAGTCGATGACGAGTTCCTCGTGCTCGAAGGAGGCATCGAGATCGGCGGGCGCGCGTACGACGAATGGGCGTTCGCGCACCTGCCAGCGGGTTACGAGACCGGCGCCTGGAGCTCGCGGGACGGCGCGGTCGTGCTCGAGTTCTTTTCCGGCGCTCCCGCGCGCGCCAGCAGGCCGATCGTCTACGACCCGCGCGCGCTCGTCGAGCACCTGGACTCGCTGAAAGTACCCTACACGGGCAACTTCCATCCGGAGTTTCCACCGGGAGCCGGTCGCAAGGTCCTGTTCCAGGATCCGCAGACCAAGGACACGAGCTGGTTGCTCGGCACCATGCCGCTGCGCTGGGCGGAGCGCTCGGAGATTCATCCGACCGTCGAAGAGATGTACCTGCTCGCCGGCGAGGTGCACGGCAATCGCGGCGTGATGCGACCGGGCGCGTATTTCTGGAGGCCGGCTTCCGAGCCCCACGGCCCCTTCGGCACGCAGACCGGCAATCTCTATTTCTTCCGAACGCAGGGCGGCCAGTTGCAGACGACCTATGTCGACGCCGAACGCCCGTTCCGCTGGTGGCCCGAGTACGACCCCGTGTTGCCGGCCGAGCTGCAACCCTATCGCGGTGAGGCGCCCGACGGCGCCCGGAGGTGGTGACGGCGATGATCTTGGCAACGATTCTGCTGGCGACGCTGCTCGCGACAGCCACACCCGCGGACGCGAACGCGGTGACCGAATGCGACCGGCTTGCCTCCAATCCGGAAGATCCGGATCGCGTGGCGCCGGGTGTGCCGCGCGAGGACGTGAAACTCGAGGCTGCGATCGCCGCCTGCGACGCGGAAGCCGCGCGCCAGCCCGCGAACACGCGCCAGCGCTACCAGCTGGCGCGCGTGCTGTTCTACGCCGGCCAGACGGAGCGCGCCGCAAAGGAGATGCGCGCCGCCGCGGACGCCGGCAATCGCCAGGCGCAGTTCGTGTACGGCGCGCTGATCAGCAACCGTCGCGAGAACGCGCCGGCCGACATGTGCCTGGTCGAGCAGTACTGGCTGAAATCCGCGCGCGCGGGGCGGCAGGCCGCGCGCGTGAGCTACGTGCGCCACGTGTTGCGCGGGCGCTTCGAGGGTTGCCGCATACAGGCTTCCAGGGACGAGATGACGCGCCTTCTCGACGAAGCGCGCGCGCAGGCGAAGGACTATTACGAGCGCCTGCTCATCGAGGATCTCACGGCGCAGCTTGCGGCATCGCAGGCGGGCACCGCACCGTCCAACAGCTCAGAGAGGGGGAATCATGAATAGTCGTCATTTCCTGGCAGTGCTCATCGCCCTGACAATAGCGGCGGGCCCAGCATCGGCGCAGACGCTGGAAGAGATCATCGTCACGGCGCGCAAGACCGAGGAGCGGCTGCAGGACGTGCCGATCGCGGTGACCGCCTTTTCGAGCGAAGCGCTGGCGGAATCCGGCGCGCGCGACGTGTACGACCTCGCGCGCATGACGCCCGGCTTTTCCTTCGAGCGCCTGAACCGCTACGGCGTGCAGGGCGGCGTGAGCCGTCCCGTGATCCGCGGCATGTCGAACATTCTCGGCGAGGGCAACGCCTCGGTGTTCGTCGACGGCATCATCTTCTCCGATTCGATCCTGGCTTTCCCGTTCGACATCGTGGAGCGCGTGGAAGTGATCAAGGGTCCGCAGGCAGCACTGTTCGGGCGCTCGACGTTCGCCGGCGCCATCAACCTGATCACCAAGAAGGGATCGAACGAGCAGGAGAACCAGGCGAGCCTGCGCATCGCGGAGTTCGGCGACTACGAAGGGAACCTGCTGTCGCGCGGCGCGCTCGTCGAGGACAAGCTGTTCTACATGGTGCACGGGCGCTACTACGAGTACGGCGGCGACTATCACAACTCGCTCGACGGCGACGAAGTGGGGCAGGAGGAGTCGCTCAACTTCAACGCCTCGATCGAGTACCGGGCGGGCGACACGTTCTCCGCGGTCGTCAGCGGCGGCTACAGCCAGGACGACGACGGCATTGCGGCGCTCGTACTGCAGGAGCGCTTCTCCAACAACTGCTTTCTGCAGACGCCGCGCCAGTATTACTGCGGCGAAGTGGAGGAGCGCAACGGCACGCAGCTGGATCGCATCGGTCTGCAGGGTACGGAGGGCGTGGACCGCGACTCGGCGCGGCTCTCGGCCCAGCTCACGTGGGATTTCGGCGCCTTCACGCTGGTATCGAACTCCGGGCTCTTCTCCACCGACACGGAGTACGGCTACGACTCGACGTACCAGGGCGCAACCGCGTTCGG
>DASTQG010000171.1:0-7078 GCA_035761885.1 Steroidobacteraceae bacterium
TGCCCAGCGCCGGCGACTACGCGCTCGCGGGTCAGCCCGTCGCGCGTCTGGGCGCGGAGGAACGAGCCCGCGTGCGCAACCGCGACATCGGCTTCATCTTCCAGGCGTTCAACCTGATCGGCGACCTCACGGTGTTCGAGAACACCGAGCTGCCGCTGACCTACCGCGACGGCCTGTCGAAGGCGAAGCGTCGCGAAGCCACGCTGCACGCGCTCGATCGGGTGGGCATGGCCCACCGCCTGAATCACTATCCCTCGCAGCTCTCGGGCGGTCAGCAGCAGCGCGTCGCGGTGGCGCGTGCGCTGGTCGGGATGCCGAAGATCCTGCTCGCCGACGAGCCAACCGGCAACCTCGATTCGCGCAACGGCGATGCGGTGATGGAGCTGCTCACGGAGTTGCATGCGAAGGGCAGCACGGTGTGCATCGTCACGCACGATCCGCGCTACGCGGAGCACGCGCAGCGGCGCGTGTCGCTTTTCGATGGGCGCGTGGTCGACGAGCAGGCCCTGTCGCACCGCCAGGCAGTTGCCTAGGAGCCTTCCCATGAGCTTGATCGCAGACCTGCGCATCGCCACGCGCTCGCTCGCGCGCACCCCCGGATTCACGGCGCTATCCACCCTGGTGCTCGCGCTCGGCCTCGCGATCGTCGTCGTGATGTTCGCGATTCTCTGGGAAGTATCCTACGAGCCGCCGCCCCTGCCGGACCACGAAACTCTGGTGGGCGTGAAGACCATCGACCGGCGCGAGAACGACGTCGACGAGGCGGCCACGGGACACGACTTCGAGGAATGGCGCCGCTCGCAGACCGTGTTCAGCGCAATGGCCGGCATCTACGACGGCACCGTGACCATCAGCGGCGAAGGTCCGGCCGAACGCTACGGCGGCGCCTTCGTCACGGGCGAATATTTCAACGTCATCGGTGTCGCGCCCACGCTGGGCCGCGGCATCGAACCGCGCGATGCGCTGCCGGGCGCCGCGCCGGTCGCCGTGCTCGGCTACGACCTGTGGCGGACGCGTTTCAATTCCGATCGCTCCGTGCTGGGTCGCTCGATGAAGATCAACGGGCAGCTCGCCACCATCGTGGGCATCATGCCGCAGGGCTTTGCCTATCCGCCCGGCGCGCAGCTGTTCGTGCCCGTGCACGAGCCCTACACGCTCGGCACGCGCGGCGACCCGGAACTCTATATGGACGTGTTTGCGCGGCTGAAGCCCGGCGTGAGCCTGGACGAGGCTGCGGCGCAAATGACGCTGATCGGTTCGCGCCTCGCGCGCCAGTACCCGCAGAGCAACGCCGGCATCGAGCCTGACGTCATGCCGGTGGCGCTCGCCACTACCGGCCGCGACGACCAGCAGCTGTTCCAGATGTTGTTCGGCAGTGTGTTCCTGGTTCTCATCATCGCCTGCGTCAACGTGTCGGGGCTCATGCTGGTGCGCGCGACCGGCCGGACGCAGGAAGCGGGCATCCGCCGCGCTATCGGCGCGGGGCGCTGGCGGCTCATGTCGCAGATGCTGGCCGAGGCGCTGGTCATCGGCGCATTGGCGGCTCTTCTCGGTCTCACCATCGCCGCCGCATCGCTCGAGGCGATGTCCCTGGTCCTGCCCTCGAAGATCGAAGCCCTGCCGGCCTGGTGGGACTTCAGTATCGACGGCCGCATCGCGACGTTCTGCATCGTGCTCGCCATCCTGAGCACGCTGGCGGCCGGGCTGTTCCCGGCACTGCGCGTGTCGGGTCTGGACGTGAACGCAATCCTGCGCGAGGGTTCGCGCGACACCGGCCTGTCGACCGGACGCATCGTGCGCTGGCTGGTCGTGGTCGAGATCGCGCTCTCGTGTGCGCTGCTCACCACCACCGGCCTCATCGTGCGCGGCGCGATGTTCTCGGTGGATGGCGACGTCGGTGCCGACGTGCGCCCCTTCATGCTGGGTCGTGTCGGTCTCATGGGTGACCGCTATGGCGAAGAGGAGCAGATCCGCTTCGTCGAACGTTTGCTGCCGGCAGCGAGCGCGATCCCGGGCGCCAGCGCGGCGACGCTCATCAGCGCGCCGCCAGCATGGGGCGCGGGCATGGAAAATTTCATTCTGCCGGGCCGCAGCTACGCGGGTCAGGCGGACTTCGAGCAGGCGCATTCGGTAACCACCTCGCCGGGGTTCTTCTCGACGTTTCGCGTCGGCCTGCTCAAGGGCCGCGATTTCACCATGCTCGATCGCAAGGGTTCCGAGCCCGTGGTCATCGTGAGCCAGAGCTTCGCGAACCGGTACTTTCCGGACAAAAACGCGATCGGACAGCGCCTGCAGTTGCGCCCCAGCAGCCCGGACTCGCCCTGGTACACCATCGTCGGAGTCGCCGCGAACGTGCTGCACGACGACGAGCCGTTCGCGGCCGGCCGCCCGCAGCCCACGATCTACGTTCCGATGTTGCAACGACCGGAGCGCTTCTTCAGCGTGGTGCTGCGCACCGAGGGTGACCCGCACGCGCTGGGTGATTCGATCCGTTCCCTCGTGGCAGCCCAGGACGCCGATCTGCCCGTGTACTTCATGGAGACCCTTCCGCAGTACCGCGCACGCAACAACGGCGGTCTGCAGATCCTCGGCGGGCTCTTCATGTCGTTCGGGCTCGTCACCGTGATCCTCGCCGCGGCCGGGATCTACGGAGTGCTGGCGTACTCGGTCGCGCAGAGCGCGCGCGAAATCGCCATTCGCCGGGCGTTGGGCGCGCCGGACCGTGGCATCGTGAACGCCGTCGCGCGCCGCTCGGGCTGGCAGCTCGCGATCGGCTTCGCCCTGGGCGTGGTGCTGGCGCCGGCGATGGCGCAGCTGTTCGGAACCTTCACCGGCGGTGCCGACACGGCACACGACGTGCGCATCTACACGACCGTGCTGATCGTGCTGACGCTCGCGATCGTCGCGGCGACGGCGCTGCCGTTGCGCCGGGCGTTGCAGCTGCAACCGAGCGCCTCGCTGCGGCACTCCTAGCAGGAAAAGGGGACATTCACATTTTCGGGCGCGCGATCGCCGGGAAATAGTGAATGTCCCCTTTTCCGCCCGGCGGTGCCGGGTGCCCGACGTTGACAGGTCGATGTGCTTGCGGGCAGGGTGCAATGCCCGGAGCAAACGCCTGAATGAGACCGCGCCTCCTCGTCGCCGACGACCAGCCTGATGTGCTCACTGCCCTGCGGCTGCTGCTCGGCAAGGAAGGCATCGACGTCGTCTGTGCAAGCTCGCCCGCGGGTGCGCTCGCCGCCGCAGCGGCGGAGCGTTTCGATGCCGCACTCATCGACCTGAACTACGCCCGCGACACCACCTCCGGCTCCGAGGGCCTCGACCTGCTCGCCCGCCTGCGACAGGCGGATGCGAGCCTGCCCGTGATCGTGATGACGGCCTGGGCGACGGTGGGACTGGCCGTGGAAGCGATGCGCGCCGGAGCGCGCGATTTCATCGAGAAACCCTGGGACAACCAGCGGCTGCTGTCGGTGGTGCGCAACCAGCTCGAGCTGGGGCAGGCGCTGCAGAAAGGCCGGCGGCTGGAAGCGGAGAACGCATTGCTGCGCGGACCGGACGACCTGCAGGTGATCGGCGAATCGCCGGCCATGCAGGACGTACTCGCGCTCACGCAGCGCGTGGCCGCCGCCGACGCGCCGGTGCTCATCACCGGGGAGAACGGCACCGGCAAGAGCCTGCTCGCGCGCATCCTGCATCGCGCCTCGCCACGCCGCGAGCGTTCCTTCATCGAGGTGAACATCGGCGCGCTGCCCGAAACAGTGTTCGAGAGCGAGATGTTCGGGCACGTGAAGGGCGCCTTCACGGACGCGCGGCAGGAACGCGCCGGGCGCTTCGAGCTGGCGGACGGCGGCACGCTGTTCCTCGATGAGATCGGCAATCTGCCCCCGGCCCAGCAATCCAAGCTGCTGCGCGTGCTCGAAAGCGGGGAGTTCGAGCCGGTGGGCGCCTCGCGCACCCGCAAGGTGGACGTGCGCATCGTGGTGGCGACGAACGCGGACCTCGCCCGCCTGGTGGCGGATGGGCGCTTTCGCCAGGACCTGCTGTTTCGCATCAACATGGTGGAGATCCGCATTCCACCTCTGCGCGAGCGCGCGGCCGACATCGTTCCGCTCGCGACCGTGGCGCTGCGCAACTCGGCGAAGCGCTACGCGCGCGATCTGCGCGGCTTCGACGGCGGTGCGCTGCGCGCGCTCACGCAATACTCCTGGCCAGGCAACGTGCGCGAGCTGCGCAACGTGGTGGAGCGGGCCTCGCTCCTGGCCGCAGGCGACACCATCAGCGCCGCGGATCTGCGCTTGCAACAATCCGACGCGCCGGCGCCGACGCTCGAGAACATGAGCCTGGAGGATGCGGAACGAGCGCTGATCCGCGCAGCGCTGCGACGCCACGAGGGCAGTGCCGCAGCGGCCGCGCAGGCCCTGGGTCTTTCGCGCAGCGCCATGTACCGCCGCATGGAAAAACTTGGCATCCGAACCGAAATCTGAGCTGCTGCCGCGGCGGCTGCGCCCGTTCGAGCAGCGCTTGCGCGGCATCGCGCTCGCGCTGGCGGTGCCGGGCCTGGGCTTCGGGGTCGCTCTCATCTGGATGGCGCAGGTCTCGCCGGTTCTGAAAGCCTGTCTCTTCATCCTGCTGGTGCTGGCGATGAGCGGGCTGCTCGCATACCTGGAAGAGGTGGTGACGACGCCGCTGCGAGGCCTGGCCAACGTGGTCGAGTCCTATCGTGCCGGCGACTACACGGTGCGCGGACGGCGTGCGACCACGGGCGATGCGCTCGGCGACCTGGTGAACGAAGTCAATTCGCTCGGCTCGACCCTGCACCAGCAACGCCTGCGTGCGCTGGAAGCGACCGCGCTCCTCGACAAGCTGGTGAGCGGCATCGACGTGGCGGTGCTCGCTTTCGACGCGGCGCATCGCCTGAGACTGCTGAACCCCGCGGGCGGCAGGCTCCTCGACGTCGCTCCCGCGCAGGCGCTGGGACGCAACGCCGTGGATCTGGCGCTGGAGGAGTTCCTGGTCGATGCGCCCGCACCGCGCATCGTCAATTCCATCGCGGGCCGAGCGGGGCGCTGGCAGGTCACCCACGGCACGTTCCGCGAAGGCGGCGTCGCGCAGCACTTGCTCATCCTGGCGGACGTGCGCCAGGCCTTGCGCGAGGAGGAGCGCGCGGCGTGGCAGCGGCTCATTCGCGTCATCGGACACGAGGTCAACAACTCGCTGACGCCGATCCGCTCGCTCGCGCAAACGCTCGAAAGCCTGCTGCGCGAAGCGCTTCCGGAGGACGCGACGCGCGCGGATGCGCTCGACGCACTGCGGGTCATCTCGGGCCGCACCGAGGCACTGGGCCGCTTTCTCGCACAGTACAGCCGCCTCGCGCGCCTGCCCGCGCCGCGTCCGCGCTGGGTGCGCATGGCGCCGCTCCTGGCGCGCATTGCAGCGCTCGATGCCGAGCATCCGGTGCAATGGCGCACCGAATCGGGCCTGGAGGCGTGCGTGGACGAGGACCAGCTCGAGCAGGTGCTCATCAACCTGATCAAGAACGCCATCGAGGCGCAGGGCGGGCACAGCGCCGGCGTGAGCGTGCTGGCGCAGACACGCGGCGAGGCACTGGTGGTCGAGGTGAGCGACACCGGCCCCGGCATTGCCAGCACCGAGAACCTGTTCGTTCCGTTCTTCACCACCAAGCCGGGCGGCAGCGGCGTCGGCCTGGCGCTGTCACGGCAGATCGCGGAAGGTCACGGGGGAACGCTCGCGCTGGAGAACCGCAGCGACGCGCGCGGCGCGATAGCGACACTGGTGATTCCGGGCGCGGCACGCATCCTCGCGGGAACGCTCGAATGACCGAACACCTGTCCAGCCGCGCCACGCGGCTCTTCATCGTTCTCAGCGGCTTCTTCATTGCCAACGCACTGCTCGCGGAGTTCGTGGGCGTGAAGATCTTCGCGCTGGAGCCGACGCTCGGCATCGCGCCGCTGGATTGGAACCTCTTCGGGCAGAGCGGCTCGCTGAGCTTCACCGCGGGCGTGCTGCTGTGGCCCGTCGTGTTCGTGATGACCGACCTGGTCAACGAGTACTTCGGTCCGCGCGGCGTGCGTTTCATTTCCTGGCTCGCGGTTGCGCTGATCGCGTACGCATTCCTCGCGGCCTACGTCGCGATCGAGCTGGTGCCGGCGGCCTGGTGGATCGAGACGGGCAAGAGTCACGGCGTGCCCGACATGCAGGCCGCGTTCTCCATGATCTACGGCCAGGGCCTGTGGATCATCGCGGGCTCCATCATCGCGTTCCTGATCGGACAGCTGATCGACGTGCTGGTCTTCTTTCGCATCCGCAAGGCGACGGGCGAGCGCT
Source organism: Steroidobacteraceae bacterium (assembly GCA_035761885.1). Taxonomy (GTDB): domain Bacteria; phylum Pseudomonadota; class Gammaproteobacteria; order Steroidobacterales; family Steroidobacteraceae; genus DASTQG01. Next base: position 6,346 of record DASTQG010000171.1, read on the forward strand.
GGATCTGGCTGCGCGCGACCGGCTCGACCGCGGTCTCGCAGCTCATCGACAGTTTCGTGGTGCTGTACATCGCCTTCGTGCTCGGGCCCCAGCAATGGCCCACCAACCTGTTCCTGGCGGTGGGCACGGTGAACTACGGCTACAAGCTGCTCCTCGCGTTCCTGATGATCCCGGTGATCTACGCCATCCGGCGCCTGATCGAGATGTACCTGCGCCCCGACCTGGCGCGCTCCCTGAAGAGCGCGGCGGCGGCAGGTCAGTAGAGCAATCCCGCCATGCGGCGGCGATAGGTGGCGACGCGCTCGTCCTCGTGACCGAGGAGCGCGAAGGCCTGAAGCAGGGCCCGCTGCGCGAGCCCTTCCTCGAACTTGCGGTGCCGCTGCATCAGTGCGAGCAGGCCCTCGAGGCCGCTCACCACCTCACCGTGAACGAGGTCGTAGGCGGCGAGCCGATACTGATCGCGCGGACTCGATGCGTCTCCTTGCGCGCGCAACGCTTCGACTTCGTCGGCCCCGGCCGCATCGCGCAGGAAGCGCAGCCGCGCGCGCACCTGGTCTGCGGCCTTCTCGCTCGCAACGCTCACCGGCAAGCGCGCCAGAGCCGCCTCGGCTTCATCGATGCGACCCGCCCGTGCGAGCGCGTCGGCCAGATCGAGCAGGGCCGAGTGGTCGTCCGGGTCCTGCGCCGTCAGCGCGGTGAGTGCCGCGATCGCCTCGTCGAGGCGGCCCGCGGC
>DASTQG010000172.1:0-14785 GCA_035761885.1 Steroidobacteraceae bacterium
CGTGATATGCCGCGCGTGCTGGTATTGATGCTCAGGCCCGGCACCAGCGCGACGAGATCCTGGAAGTTGTCTGCCTGCGCTCGCTCCAGCGACTCACCCCCGAGGACCGATACGGACATCGGGATGTCCAGGAGCTGCTCGCTGCGCTTTTGCGCAGTGACCACTACCTCGCCGATGACGGAATCCTGGGCATACGCCGCCGTGGCAGTGGTGATGAGTGCCAGCGCGGTCATGGAGCCGCCCAGCGTTCCAAGACGCGCGAATGGCAGCGCCGCACGGCGCGTGAATCTCATAGCGTTCATAGCGATATCCCCCGTTAGTCGCCCGTGTCAGATCCAGGTGGCGCCGAGCAGGCGCCGGAAATTTCCGCCCAGGACCGCCGCAATGTTGTCGTCGGAATAACCGCGGCCGATCAGCGCCTCGGTCAGGTCGTAAACCTTCTGTGGATGGTCGAAGCCGTCCGTGTCGAGCTTGTCGCGGAAGGCGTAGCTCGACTTGTAGCTGCCGCGAAGCATCTTCAGTTGCTCCGCGGGCATGTCGTCGTAACCGTTGAGGTCGGCGTCCGAGCCGATGCCCACGTGCTCGATCGCGGTGAGCTTCACGACGTGCTCGATGTGATCGACCATGTGCTCGACCGTCGTGGGCTCCCTGTCGCGCACGAAATTGCGCACGCCGGTGATGCCCATCACCCCGCCCTTCTTCGCGAGCGCCTTGATCGCCTCGTCGGTCTTCAGGCGCGGATGGTCGTTGAGCGCGCGGCAGTTGGAGTGCGTGATCGCGATCGCCTTGCCCGAGATCTCGATCGCGTCGAGCGTGGTGCGGTCGCCGCAATGGGACACGTCCACCAGCATGCCCACCTCGTTCATCGCCTTGATGATTTCGGCGCCGTAGTCGCTGACGCCGCCGTCCACGCGATCCGTTGCGCCGGTGCCCAGCAGGTTCTGGGTGTTGTAGGTGAGCTGCGAGCAGCGCTGGCCGAGCTGGTAGAAGGTCTTGACGTCCTTCGCGTCGCGGAAATGCTCCGCGTTCTGGATTCCCATGATCACTGCGATCTTTTTCTGCGCCTTCGCCTTGTCCAGGTCGTAGGCGTTACCCACCAGCGAATACAGGTCCGCGTTGCGTCCGGCGTAGCCCTGCCAGGCGGCGAGGAACTCCAGGGCCTGCTCTCTCCCGCCGACGCCCACCGCGTTGTGAATCGCCGTGATGCCGCTGGCGCGGTACATCGCCGCCTCTTGCGGGGTCGCGGGGTTGGCGAACGCGGTCGGCTCGAAGTCGAGCTTGAACACGCCGAGCATGTCGATCACGAGCGCGCGCTCGACGATGCCCACGGCGCGCGCGGAGTACTTGCGCGTGCTCTGCGCGAACAAGCGGTAGCTGCCCGTGTTGATCATGGGCAAGCCGCTGCAGAGCGCGGTGCCGGCCGCCAGCTGCAGGAACCGTCTGCGATGTGGAGAACGGATGCCGGTCATTGGACATTCCGGACTATTGATCCTGTCGGAGACATCATGATCCTAATTAGAGAATTGTCAATCGCGAACGGTCCGGGCCGGCAGGCGACCGGCCGGAACAGCCCGTTCAACGGCGTTGCTTGATTCAGGCTGGGCGTGGGCCGCCCCACACTTCGTCGGCGCACCAGACCGAGCCGGCGTTGTAGCTCACTGCCGGCATGCGGTCGCGGCTGAGAAAGGTCGGCCCGTCGAGATCGACGACATCGCAGCGCTGGCCGCACACGAACGCCGGGGCCATCGCCAGACTCGAGCCCACCATGTTGCCGACCATGGCATCGAGCCCGAGGCGCTTCGCCTCCTGGACCATCGCCAGCGCCTCGGTCAGGCCGCCGCACTTGTCCAGCTTGATGTTCACGACGTCGAAACGGCCGACCAGCCCCTCGATTTCGTTCACGCCCTGGACGCTCTCGTCGGCGGCCAGCGGAATCGGGCAATCGAAACCTTCCAGGTCGGCCTCGCGGCCTCGTGCCAGCGGCTGTTCCAGCAGAGAGACATTCGCCGCGGTGAGCACCGGCAGGAGCCTGGTCAGCGTGTCGGGCGTGAAACCCTGGTTGGCGTCCACGCCGAGCCACACGTCCTTGCGCGCCTCGCGCACGGCGCGCACGCGCTCGATGTCCACGTCCAGCTCGCCGCTGAGCTTGAGCTTGAGGGCACGCGCTCCGAAGCAGGCGCGCGCATTCGCCACCATCGTCGCAGGATCGTCGGCGCCGAGAGTAAAGGTCGTCACGAGCGGTACCACGCGGTCGCAGCCGGCGAGCTGCCAGACCGGTTTTCCGCTGCGGCGCGCATCGAGCTCCCACAGCGCGCAGTCGAGCGCGTTGCGCGCGCCGCCGATCGGCAGCAGCTCCTGCAATTGCGCGCGCGTGATCCCGCGTTCGATGTGCTCGCGCTGCGCCTCGATGCTCGCCGCCATGTCCGCGGGCACGTCCTCGAGGTAGTACACGCCTGCGGCTTCGCCGCGCCCTTCGTGTACACCGTCGCTCAGGACGACGAGCACGACGGGCACGTCGTGGAACGTATAGCCGGAGATCCGGAACGGCGCCTTGAGCGGCAACCGTTCCAGCACGACCTCGAGCGACAGGCGCGTGGGGCTGGCCACTCAGTAGTTCACGTCGAAGGCGATGAGCTTGTGCGTGAGCGCGACCCACAACGCGACCAGGAACGACAGCGCCAGGATCACCGCCCACGCCTTGGCGTACCACCGGCGGTTGCTCTTCAGGACGTGCCATGCATTCCAGGCACCTATCGCCGCGGCGCCGATGAACACGAACAGCGACAGGATCTGCAGCAACCACAGCCACCAGTCCATGCCGGGCCGCAGCAAGGCAAGGTTGGAGAGCATGGAAAGCACTGTGACGGACCACGCCGTGAAGAGTGCGACGACCGCCAGCGCGGCAATTCGCACGTAGCGGTGCCTCTTCGCGTCATCGCCGGTGTAAGGATACGGTGCGCGATAGTGACGCCGTATGAGCGCGGCAGTAGGCCACGCGAGTGTCGACAGAAGCATCATGAGGAGCCCGGCACCGAGCAGGGGTGCGAGCCACACGCCCGACTTCCAGCCGGGCGAGGGCTCGAACACCATGAACGGTGAGACGTCGTCGAAGCTGAATCGCGTCACGCGTCCCTCGTCCACCGTAGCGGCGAGCCGGCGCTTGCCGCCGACCTCGCGCCACACGAAGGGCGAGACCTCGCGCCACTTCATCGGCGCTCCGGCGAGGTTCTGCATCATCGACACGCCGATCGTGCCATCCTCGTTCGCGCTGATCTTCACCTGGCCGATGAGGTCGAGCAGGCTGAAGAAGCTCGAATGCATGCGCCGGCTGTTATCGTACGCGCCGACCATCATCGCCGCGTGCTCCTTCGCCGTCGCCTCGTCCACCCCGTCGTAGCTCGTATCGCCCGGCAGGTACCGGTCGGTGAACTGTTCGAACAGCGCGCCGCGGATCGCGCCGGCGGCGCCTTCCTTGCCCAGGCTGTTCGTCGAGACGTAGATGCCGATGTTGTCGTCGGGGAAGATGTGCAGGTAGCTGTGGAACCACTGCGTATCGCCGCCGTGCGCGATGGAGCGGTTGCCGTTGTAGTTGGTCTCGTAGAAGCCCAGCATCATGCGATTGAGCGGCGGGATCACCGTGAGCGCCGTCTCGTGCATCTGCTTCGCGGTCGCCTCCTGCAGGATGCGCTGGCCGTTGTACTCGCCTTTGTTGAGGTGCGCGATCATGAAACGACCCATGTCGGCTCCGGGGGCGGACAGGCTTCCGGCGGGCGCGGGACCCACGATCTCGAACGGCTTGTCGGGCTGCGAGGCGAGCGCGTAGCCCTTCGACATGTGCTCCTTGAGCCGCTCCGGCAGCGGCTGGCGAAAGGTCGAGTGCTGCATGCCGAGCGGCTTGAAGATGTGCTCGTCGAGGTAGTCATCGAACGTCATGCCGGAGACGCGCGCGACGATGTAGCCGGCGAGCGCCGTGGCGTAGTTCGAGTAGGCGGGCGTCGAACCGGGCGGATAGACGCGCTCGGGCACCCAGCGCTTCATGTGCTCCTCGAGGTTCGCGACCTTGATTTCGTCGGTGCCCATCAGCCCCTTGGCCTGCTCTTCGAAGCCCGGGGTGTGCGTGAGGATGTTGCGCATCGTGACCGGCTGCCCGTCGCGCGCGGGGATTTCGAAATCGAGGTACCTGTTGACGTCCTCGTCGAGATTGATCTTGCCCTGCTCCACGAGCTGCATGACCGCGGTCCAGGTGAAGAGCTTGGAAACCGAGCCCGGGCGGAACAGCGTGAGCTCGGGATCGACCGGCTTGCGGGCCTCGACATCCGCGAAGCCGTAGCCTTTCTGCACCAGGATCGCGCCGTCCTTGACCACCACCACGACCGCGCCGGCGATGTCGCCGCGTTGCAGGGCGTAGGGCATGAAACCGTCCAGCCACGCTTCGACGTCGGCGCGCGTGAGTGCGGGTGCTGCGGCGGCCTGCGGGGGCGGCGCAGGCGCATCGACCGGCGCGGGTACTACCTTGTCGGCAGGTGTCGGAATCTTCGGTCCGGTCTGTTGTGCCCAGACGCTCGTGAATGAGAGTGCGGCGAGCGCCGCTGCCAGGAATGAACGCATGTGCATGCCCTCTGTGGGGATGTCGGACGCGGGGTCGATGACTTCCACCCCGTTATCCCAATCCGGCTATAATAATCCTGAATGGAGAATCGTCAATCGGAGCTCTCCGACCGTTCACCACGAAAGCCACGGCATTACACCGCAACGCAGCTAGAATTCGCGCGATGAAATCCATTACTCGTCAGAGTGGGGCTCGCCAGAGCAGCGCCCGTCAGAGCGGCCCGAGCAGCGCCAACGGCGGCCGGCAAACGCTCGGCAGGCTGTTGCGCGGCCTGCGACTGCGCAACGACTGGACGCTCAAGGAGATGAGCAAGCGCACCGGCATTCCGCTTTCGACGCTCGCCAAGGTCGAGCACGACCGCCTCACGCTCACCTACGACAAGCTGCAGCAGCTGAGCGAGCGGCTCAAGATCCGCATGTCGGAGCTGTTCGCCGAGCCCGCCGAAGGGCCGGAAACGTCGGTGACCGCGCGGCGCAGTATCGGGCGGCTGGACCGGGCCGTGCGCGTGAACACCAAGAATTACGACTACTACTACCTGTGCGCCGAGCTGCGCAGGAAACGCATGATTCCCGTGCTCACGCGCATCCGCGCCAAGAGCGTGGGCGAGTTCGGCGAGCTGGTGCATCACTCGGGCGAGGAGTACATCTACGTGCTCGAAGGGCGCGTGGAGATCCACACCGAGTTCTACGACCCGATCGTGCTGGAAGCGGGCGAATCGATCTACATCGATTCGAACATGGGCCATGCCTACGTCGCGGCGGAAGGCTGCGAGGAGGCGACGGTGCTGGGGGTCTGCTCGAGCGCCGAGGAAGGCCTGATGGAATCGCTGCTCGAGCTGCATGGCGACGAGGACGTGGAGCCCACTGCCCCGCCCGATACCGGCCGCCTCTCCGCCGTTGCGCGCCCCAAGCGCAAAAAGGCTTCGTGAAGCATCGCGCCTTCCTGTGCGCCGTGGCAGCGGTCATGTCTGCCGTGGCCCTGCTCCTGGGCGGATGGTCGGTGCGGGCGGCGAGCGCCGCGCAACCCGTGGAAGCGTTCGCAACGCCCGAGACGGCGCGCGTGGAGACGTTCGCATGGCTGGCCGGCTGCTGGTCGATGGCGTTGCCCGACGGAGTCGTCGAGGAACACTGGCTCGCTCCGGCCGGCGGGGCGATGCTGGGCCTCAGCCGCACCATCCGTTCCGGAAGCCTGCGCGAATACGAGTTCCTCGCGCTGCGGCCCGTCGACGGCACGCTCTCCTATGTCGCCATTCCCTCGCGCCAGCGTGAAACCGTCTTCCCCCTGGTGCGCCACAAGTCCACGGTGCTCATCTTCGAGAATCCCGCGCACGACTTCCCGCAACGGATCATCTATCGCAAGACCGATGAAGGCATCGAAGCGCGCATCGAAGGCAAGACCAACGGCCAGCTGCGCGGCGCGGACTACAAGTACAAGCGCTGTTAGAACGGTGCCGTTCTACCCCCGCAGGTCGGCCTCGCGCCGATCGCGGATGAACACCGCGCCGACCACCGCGGTCATCGCCGCGATCAGGATGGGGTACCACAGGCCGTAGTAGATGTTGCCCGACTTCACCACCAGTGCCGCGGCGAGGAAGGGCAGGAAGCCGCCGAACCAGCCGTTGCCGATGTGATACGGCAGGCTCATCGCGGAATAGCGGATGCGCGTCGGGAACAGCTCCACCAGGAACGCGGCGATCGGTCCGTAGACCATCGCTACGTACACCATCAGTATCACGAGCAGCAGCACCGTGGCTGGCTTGTTGACCCGCGCCGGATCCGCCTTCTGCGGGTAGCCTGCGTTGGCGAGCGCCGCCTGGTACTGCGCCTCGTCGAAGCCACGCAACTGCACGCCCGCGATCGTCGTCAGGACTTCGTCGGTGCCGTTGAAGGGCAGCTGCTCGTAGCTCACGCCCGCCTTGGTGAGGAAGTCGCGCGCGCGATCGCAGTCCGTGGCGGGCCTGGCGAAGATGTTGAAGCGGCAGTGGTGCGCGGCGACGCTGACCTGCGCACGCTCGGCGAACTCGGAGAGCGCCGGGTTCGCGAACAGCGTGAGGCCGTGGAAGATCGGGATATAAGTGAGTGCCGCGAGCACGCATCCGGCCACCATGACCCGCTTGCGCCCGATGCGGTCCGACAGCCGCCCGAACACGACGAACAGCGGCGTGCCGATCAGCAGCGCCACGGCGATGAGCGTGTACGAAAGGCGGAAATCGAGCTTGAGCGTGTTCTGCAGGAAGAAGAGCGCGTAGAACTGGCCGGTGTACCAGACGACGCCCTGCCCCGCCGTGGCTCCGAACAGCGCGAGCAGCACGACGCGCAGGTTGCGCCATTCGCCGAATGCCTCGGACAAGGGCGCGCGCGAGTGCTGGCCCGTCGCCTTCATGTGCAGGAAGACCGGCGATTCCTCCAGCTTGAGGCGGATGTAGACCGACACGGCCAGCAGCAGCACCGAAACGAGGAACGGCACGCGCCAGCCCCACGCCCGGAAATCCTCGTCTCCGAACCCGAGCCGGCACGACAGGATCACCGCGAGCGACAGGAAGAATCCGAGCGTGGCCGTGGTCTGGATCCAGCTCGTGTAATAGCCGCGCTGCTCGATGGGCGCATGCTCTGCGACATAGGTCGCCGCACCGCCGTATTCGCCGCCCAGCGCCAGGCCCTGGGCGAGGCGCAGAGTCACGAGCAGGATCGGTGCCCAGATACCGATCTGCGCGTACGTGGGCAGCACACCCACCAGCGCGGTCGCAAGGCCCATCACCACGATCGTGATCAGGAAGGTGTACTTGCGGCCCACCATGTCGCCGATGCGCCCGAACACCAGCGCACCGAGCGGTCGCACCGCGAATCCCGCACCGAAGGTGGCCAGGCTCGCCAGGAAGGCGGCGGTCTCGTTGCCGGGCGGAAAGAACAGCGCCCCGAAGAACACGGCGAGGGTGCCGTACAGGTAGAAATCGAACCACTCGAACACTGTGCCGAGCGAGGACGCGAAGATGACTCGCCGGTGCGCCCGGCTGATACCGCTTTTCGCACCGGTCACTGCGGTTTCTGCTGTCGCCACGGTGGACCGCCGTTGTTGGTTTGCAGACATCTTATCAGGCCGGTGCCGCGCACCGCCTTCCGGGGCGGCGGATTCGCGGCCCAGGCGTCCCGGTTGCGCTGGCCCCGCCGCGCTGTATCCTGCCGGGAACAACGGTGAGCCATGTTCGCCAGAACCCCGCAAATCCTCACTCTCTGCGCCGCGCTCATCGCGGTGTCCGGCTCCGCTCCTGCCCGAGCCGACCAGCCCGACGCCGGGCCCCAACCGCAGACTGTGTTCGCGGCCGCCTCACTGACGGAGGTGGTCAAGGAACTTGCCAGGGACTACGAGAAGCGCAGCGGACGCACGGTGCGACTGTCGTTCGCTTCGAGCTCCATGCTCGCGCGACAGATCGAGAACGGTGCGGCCGTCGCCGTGTTCATCTCCGCCGACGAGGAATGGATGCGCTATCTCGACGACCAGCGCCGCGTGGTGCGTGAATCGTGGGTACGGCCGATCGGAAACCGCCTGGTCCTGGTCGCTCCTGTCGCCGCAACGGCTGGCGGCAGCGCCACCACCCCCGTTCAAGATGCCGGCGTCGCGCCGCTCATGGCGCGCGAGTTCGATCTCGTCGCAGCGCTCGGGACCGGCGGGAGGCTGGCAGTCGGCGATCCTGCCCACGTTCCGGCGGGGCGCTACGCGCGCCAGGCGCTCGAGCATCTCGGATTGTGGCAGGCCGCGGCACCGCGCCTCGCACGCGCCGAGAACGTACGCGCCGCTCTGGCGCTGGTGGAGCGAGGCGAAGCACCGCTGGGCATCGTGTATGCCAGCGACGTGCGCGCCGCCCGAGGGGTGCGGACCATCGCGCGCTTCGCCGAGTCGAGCCACGAGCCGATCCGTTACTCCTTTGCGCTCATTGCCGGCAAGGCAGGCACCGACGCGCGCGCGCTGCTCGCCCATCTCACCAACGCGCGAGCCATGGAACGCTACCGCGCGTTCGGATTCGTGACCGACTGATGCTTACGCCCGAAGAAACTCAGGCGTTGCGACTCAGTCTGGAGGTCGCGGCGCGCAGCGTCCTGCTGACACTGCCGTTTGCCATCGCAGTGGCCTGGCTTCTGGCGCGACGTCGCTTCCACGGCCGTTTCTTTCTCGATGCGCTGGTCCACCTGCCGCTCGTCCTGCCACCGGTCGTCGTCGGCTACTTCCTGCTCCTGCTGCTGGGCTCGCGCGGCCCTATCGGCGCCTGGCTGAACGACGCGTTCGGCATACGCCTGGTGTTCACGCGCCAGGGCGCGGCCATCGCCACCGCCGTGATGTCCTTTCCGCTCGTCGTGCGCGCCATTCGCCTGTCGCTCGAGAACGTGGACCGGGGGCTGGAGGATGCGGCGCGCACGCTCGGTGCAGGCGCGTGGGACCGCTTCGCAACGATCACGCTGCCCCTGATGCTGCCGGGAATCATCGCCGGCGCGATCGTCGCGTTCGCGGCCAGTCTCGGCGAGTTCGGCGCCGTCATCACCTTCGTCTCCAACATTCCGGGTGAGACGCAAACCCTGCCCCTTGCCCTGTACACCGCGCTGCAGACACCGGACGGAGACGCGGCCGCCGCGCGTCTCGCGCTCATCTCCGTAGGGCTCGGGATCACCGGCCTGCTGGTCGCGGAATGGCTGGCGCGCGCCGTGCGCTCGCGCATGGGGAATTGAGCCATGCTCGAGATTCGCTGCAGCCTCGCCCGCGGAGCGTTCGCGCTCGACGTCGATCTCGCCCTCCCCAGTTCGGGCGTGAACACGCTGTTCGGCGCGTCCGGTGCGGGCAAGTCGACACTGATCGAAGTTCTCGCCGGCCTGCTCCCCGCGCAAGGCCGCATCGCCCTCGACGGCGAGGTACTCCTCGACACGCACGGCGGCATCGACGTTCCGGCTGCGCGGCGCGCGATCGGCTACGTGTTCCAGGACGGCCGGCTGTTCCCGCACTACGACGTGGAAGGAAACCTGCGTTACGGCGAACGACGCGCGCGGGGCAGAGCAGCGCGAGTGCGCTTCGAGCAGGTGCTCGAGCTGCTCGGCATCGGCGCGCTGTTGCAACGCCGGCCCGCGCAGCTCTCGGGGGGCGAGAAACAGCGCGTCGCGCTCGGACGTGCATTGCTCTCGCAGCCGCGCCTGCTGCTCCTCGATGAGCCGCTTGCCGCGCTCGACGTCGCGCGCAAGCAGGAGCTGCTTCCGTATTTCGAGCGCCTGCGCGACGAGTTCTCGATTCCCATCGTGTACGTTTCACATGCGTTCGACGAGGTGATCCGCATCGCGCAGCACGTGGTCCTGCTGGATCGCGGGCGTGTGACGCTCGCAGCACCGCTCGCCGAAGCGTGTTTGTCGCCGCTGGTGCATGCGATTACGGGCGCAGGCGTGGTCGGCGCGGTGCTCGAGGGCGTGGTGATCAGCGATGCGGGTTCAGAAGGCGGTTCGGCCGCGACGCTCGTGCGCTGCGGGGAGCTGCGCGTGCGCATGGCGCAGACGACACTCGCTCCCGGCGCGCACGTGCGACTGCACCTCGCGGCGGACGATGTCGCCGTCGCGCGTGAACCGCCACGCGCAATCAGCATACGCAACGTGATTGCGGCTCGCATCCAGCGCCTGGAACCCGGCGAAGCCTCCGTGCTCGTGCATCTGCTCGCGCAGGGCGAGCGATTGCTGGCTCGCGTGACGCACGGTGCCGCCCGGGAGCTGAACCTGGAGAGCGGCGGCGAGTGCTACGCGCTGTTCAAGGCAGTCGCCACTCACGGTCGGCGCTTCGAGCGCGCGGGGTTGCGGCCATGAGGTTTCAGTTTGCGCCGAACGGTCGACGACCCAGCCTTGGCGCGCGGCGCGGCTCCGCGCGTCACAGCGCGCGCGCCGGCCTGCGCGAGGTCGCCGAGGGTCTGCTGAGCGACCCGGTCGATGGACTTCTCGAGGGCGCGATAACGCTCCACCAGCCGCCGCCCGAAGGGCGTCGTGCGTGCGCCCCCGCCTCTGCGCCCGCCGGTCGCGGTCTGGAACACCGGCTCGCCGAAGCCGTGGTTCAGGCTGTCCAGCAGCAGCCACGCCTGCCGGTAGCTGATCCCCATGGCGCGCGCCGCGGCGCTGATCGACCCCTCGCGATCGAGCAGCTCCAGCAGGTCGATCTTGCCCGGACCGATCGACAGGCCCTCGGCCAGGTCGATCCGGAAGCGCACCCGAGTCACGGCCAGACTCACGGGAATAGCCCTCGCCGCGGCGGGCCCGCGCGGCCCATAACGTTTATATTAACCGCACCGGGCGCGCCGGAATCATCGCCGGCAGGCGCGGTCCATTCCAACGACATTCGTACCACGGGGACCCTCATGAACCTGAATTCGAAGCATCTCGCCGCCACTCTCGCCCTCACGCTGCTGGGAGCGGGCGCCGCCAACGCCACCTGCACCTATCCGCGCGGGCCCGACGCCCTGCCCGACGGCGAGACGGCAACCAAGGAACAGATGATCGCCGGCAAGAAGGAAGTCACGCGCTACAACGACGAGATGACCGCCTACCTGGACTGCATCAAGGCCGAGTCCGACGCGCAACGCAAGCAGCTCGAAGAGGAAAGCCAGGCCGCCACGTCCGACGCAGAGAAGAAGGCAGTCGCGGCGCGCAAGGACGACTTCGAGAAGAAGCACACGCAGAAGCACAACGCGGCCGTCGACGAAGTGACCGCCGTGGTGGATCGTTTCAACGAGCAGCTGCGCGCGTACAAGAAGAAGACCGGAGGCTGAGAGGCCGCCGCCGTGCTGACCCCGGCCGAAGCGCAGACGCTCATCCAGCGGCATCTCACCTGCCTGCCGATCGAGTCGCTGCCGCTCGCACAGTGCAGCGGCGCCGTGTTGCGCGAGAACGTGTACGCCGAGCGCGACCAGCCGCCGTTCGATCGCGTGACGATGGACGGGTTCGCGCTCGACTCGCGTGCCTGGCGCGAAGGCCGGCGCAGCTTTCCGATCCTGGACGTGCAGGCGGCGGGCGATGCGCCGCGCAAGCTCGCCACGCACGAGGGGTGCGTGGAGGTGATGACCGGCGCAGTCCTGCCGCAAGGCTGTGACTGCGTCGTGCCTTTCGAGCGCGCGGCGGCGAGCGACGGGCAGGCCTCCGTGCAGCCGGATGCGGACGTGGCGCCAGGGCGCAACGTTCATCGGCGTGCATCGGACGGCAAGCAGGGAGACCTGCTCCTGAAAGCAGGAACCGTGCTGCGCGCGCCGGAGATCGCGGTCGCCGCCTCCGCGGGCATGTCGCGGGTGCGCGTGAGCAGCCAGCCTGCCGTGATGGTCGTGAGCACCGGCAATGAGCTCATCGAGCCCGGCGAGCCGATCCTCGATCACCAGGTGCGCCGTTCCAACGCCTACGCGGTGGCCGCGATGCTGCGCCAGCGCGGCTTTTCGCGCGTGGGCGACGACCATCTGCCCGACGATCCGCCGGCGCTGCGTTCGCGCCTGCGCCTGCACCTGGACACCCACGACGTGCTGATCATGAGCGGCGGTGTGTCAATGGGCCGCTACGACTACGTGCCGCAGGTGCTCGCCGAGCTCGGCGTCACCACGGTGTTCCATCGCATCGCGCAGCGGCCTGGAAAGCCCATGTGGTTCGGCGTTCTCGAGAGCGGCCAGGCGGTGTTCGCGCTCCCGGGGAACCCCGTTTCCACGCTCGTGTGCCTGGTGCGGTACGTCATGCCGGCGCTGTACGAAGCGATGGGCCTGCTGTCGCAGCGCGTGGAGCGCATCGCGCTGGCCGAACCCGTGGAACTCACGGCGCCGCTCGCGAGTTTCGTCCCGGTGGAAGTGGACTACGACGAATGGGCGCGGCCGTGGGCGCGGCCGCGCGCGCTCAACACCTCGGGTGACTTTCCCACGCTCGCCGGCAGCGACGGTTTCGTCGAGCTGCCGTGCGGGCCGAATACCTTTCCCAAGGGATTCGTGACGCGCCTGTATCGTTGGTGAATACATGGCTGGTGAAACCATGGCTCCCGGCTCCACCGTCGCTTCCAACGTCGTCGCAATGGCCGGTGCCGCCCTGCCGCTCGACACGCTCGGCCGTGCGCTGCACGACCTGCGCATCTCGGTCATGGACCGCTGCAACTTCCGCTGTCCGTACTGCATGCCGGGCGACACGTTCCACGAGCACTACCGCTTTCTGAAGTCCGGCGAGCGCCTGCAGTTCGAGGAGATCGTCCGCCTCACGCGCCTGTTCGTGGCGCTCGGGGCCCGCAAGCTGCGCCTCACGGGCGGCGAGCCGCTGCTGCGCGCGAACCTTCCCGACCTCGTGGGAGAGCTCACGGCGCTCCAGGGCGTGGAGGACGTCGCGCTCACGACCAACGGCGTGCTGCTGGCGAAATATGCCGCGGAGCTCAAGGCCAACGGCCTGAAGCGCGTGACGGTCAGCCTGGACAGTCTCGACGAGCAGGTGTTCTCGCGCATGAGCGGTGGCTTCGGCAGCGTCCGACAGGTGCTCGATGGCATCCGGGCCGCGCAGGAAGCCGGGCTCTCGCCCCTCAAGATCAACGCAGTGGTCGAGCGCGGCCTCAACGATCACACGGTGCTCGACCTGGTGGAGCGCTTTCGCGGCTCGGGCACCATCGTGCGCTTCATCGAATACATGGACGTCGGCAATCGCAACCACTGGAGCCTGGAGCGCGTGGTGCCCTCGCGCGAGCTCCTTGCGCGCATCGGTGCACGCTGGCCCCTGCATCCGGTGGCCGAGAACTATCGCGGCGAGGTGGCCGAGCGCTACGCGTTCGACGACGGCGCGGGCGAGATCGGCTTCATCTCCTCCGTGACCGAGCCCTTCTGCGGCGCCTGCTCGCGCGCGCGACTGTCGTCTGACGGCGTCCTGTACACCTGCCTGTTCGCGACCACGGGGCAGGACCTGCGCGCGGCGCTGCGCTCCGGCGCGAGCGATGCTGAGCTCTCGGAGCTCATCCGCACGGCCTGGCAACGACGTGCCGACCGCTACAGCGAGCTGCGCGCCACGGCGCGCGAACACCCGATGAAGAAAGTCGAGATGTACTACATCGGAGGCTGAATGACGCTCACGCACGTGGACGCACAGGGCCGGCCCGGCATGGTGGACGTGGGCGACAAGGTCGCGACGCGCCGCACCGCGACCGCGGAAGCGCGCGTGTCTTTCCCTGCGCCGGTGGCGCGCACGCTCGCCGGCAACGACTTTCGCACGCCCAAGGGCCCGGTCTTCGACACCGCGATCGTGGCGGGAGTGATGGCTGCCAAGCGCACGCACGAGCTGATTCCCTTCTGCCATCCGCTGGGCCTGGAGAACTGCCGCATCGAGATCGACATGCAGGGCGAGGACACCGCGGTCGTGCGTTGCACGGTGAGCGTGCATCACAAGACCGGTGTGGAGATGGAGGCCCTGGTCGGCGCGAGCGTCGCGGCGCTCACGATCTACGACATGTGCAAGGCGCTGTCGCACGACATCGTGATCGCGCAGACACGACTCATCGAGAAGCGCGGCGGCAAGTCGGACTATGCGGCCGCCGGAGCGGGTACGGAGCGATGACCGCGCCGTTGTATGGCCTGGTGCTCGCCGGCGGGGCGAGCACGCGCATGCACAGCGACAAGGCGGCGCTCGTGTACCACGACCGCCCGCAGCTCGACTGGACCATGCAGCTCGCAGCCGGCGTGTGCCGGCGATCGTTCGTGTCGGTGCGCGCCGAGCAGGCGCGCGATCCGCTGCGAGGTGCACACGAGCAGATCGTGGATCGCGTGCCCGCCGCGAGCCCCGCAATGGGTGGTCCCCTGGTGGGCATCCTGTCGGCGCTCGAAACCCATCCCGAGGTCGCCTGGCTGGTGCTCGCCTGCGACCTGCCGTTCGTGGATCGCGCAACGCTCGATCACCTGGTGGCGAATCGGGACCCGCAGTCCGTTGCCACGGCCTATCGCAGCTCCCATGACGGCCTGCCCGAGCCTTTGTGCGCAATCTTCGAGCCGCGCGCGCTCGCGCCGATGCGCGAGTTCGCCGCGCAGGGCCGGCACTGCCCGCGCAAGTTCCTGAGCCACGCGCAGGCGCACCTGCTGGATCTCCCCGACCCGCGTGCGCTCGACAACGTGAACACCGTGGACGAGCGCGCGCAGGCTCTGCGCACGCTCGCGGGCTGATCGTGGACGCG
>DASTQG010000173.1:0-5149 GCA_035761885.1 Steroidobacteraceae bacterium
ATCGCGCACGCCGTGCGCCACGTGCGACCCGAGGACATGACGCTCGTCAGCCGCGTCGCGGCGCCGGCTGCCGCCGGTCCGATCGTGGTGCTCGGCCCCGGCACCGGCCTGGGCGCAGCGGTGCTCATGCCCGGCAAGGACGCGCCCACTGTCCTCACGACCGAAGCGGGGCAGGCGTCGTTCGCGGCGACCACCGACCGGGAGCTGGAGATCGTGGCGCTACTGCGCCGGCAGTTCGAGCACGTCTCCAACGAGCGCGTGCTGTCCGGTCCCGGGCTGATGAACGTGTACGGCGCGCTGTGCACGCTGCGCGGCGAGCGTGCGCGGCTGCGCGCGCCCGAAGATGTGACCGCGGCGGCAACCGGCGAGCCAGCCGCGCAACCCGACGCCTGCGCGCGCGAAGCGCTCGAGGTGTTCTGCGGTCTCATGGGCAGCGTCGCCGGCGACCTCGCGCTGTATTACGGCGCGCACGGCGGCGTCTATCTCGCGGGAGGCATCCTTCCGCGCATCAAGCAGTTTCTGCTCGGCAGTCGTTTCATGGAGCGCTTCCTGCGCAAGGGCCGGCTCGGCTCCTTGCTCGAGCGCGTGCCCGTGAAGCTGATCGAGCACGGGCAGCTCGGCGTGCTGGGAGCGGCGAGCTGGTATCTCGATACCCATCGTGAAACTTGAGCATCCGCGCATGGCGACAACAAAGGGGGACAAGATGAGCTCCAGAAAGTCGGTCTCGCGAGAGATCAGAAAGGTCCTGTACGGCTCCGCGAGCCTGCTCGCGGGATTGACGCTCACGGGCGTGGCCGCCGCGCAGGAACAGGCCGCCCAGGACGACGTGCTGGGCGAAGTCGTGGTGAAGGGCTACCGCATGAGCCTGCAGCAGTCGCTGGAAACCAAGCGCGCTGCCGTCGGCGTGGTGGATGCGATCACCGCGGAGGACATCGGCAAGTTCCCGGATAAGAACCTGGCCGAGGCGCTGCAGCGCGTGCCGGGCGTGGTGGTCAACCGCGAGTTCGGCGAGGGCGAGCGTGTCAACCTGCGCGGCACCGCCGCGAACCTCACGCGCACGCTGATCAACGGCCATGCGCTGGCGACCGCCGACTGGTTCATCCTGGACCAGCTGAACACGACGCGCAGCTTCAACTACCTGATGCTGCCCTCGGAGATCATCGGCCAGGTGAAGGTCTACAAGAGCCCCTCGGCCGATCTGGAAGAAGGCGGTATCGGCGGTGTCATCGACGTCGAGACGCGCAGCCCGCTGAACCTGCCGGCCGACACGCTGGCGCTGTCCGGCGGCGTTGCCTACACCGAGACTTCCGACGACACCGACCCGCAGGCGTCGGGCATGTACAGCTGGCGCGACGATGACGGCCGGTTCGGATTCCTGCTCGCCGGCATCTACCAGGAACGCAACATCCGTCGCGACGGCGTGGAAGTCCTGGGCTACGAAGACCGTGATCCCAGCGCCGCCACGCTGCTGGTGCCCTCGCTGATCGGCTCCGCGCTGTTCCAGCAGGAGCGCATCCGAACGGGCGGCAACATGGGCATCGAGTTCCGGCCGACCGACCAGACGCACATCAACCTGACGGGCCTGTACTCGCTGTTCGAGGCCGACAACACCAACCAGAATTACCTGGCGTGGGGTAGCCGCGCGCTCGGCGGTGAGGCTGGCAACGCAGCCTGTCCTCCGACCGGCACGCTGACCAACACGACCATCGTGGGCGACACCGCGGTGGCCGGCACGATCTCATCGTCGCTCGGCGGGACCTGCGGCTTCGGCGTGGTGTACGACTCGATCGATCGTTTCGCCACGGCCGAGACGCGCAACATCGACCTCGACGTGAGCCACGACCTCAACGAGACGGTCAACCTGCATTTCGTGGTCGGCTACACGGACGCGGACGGCAACACGGACGCCCAGCCGTTCGTCGAGTTCGGCGCACCGGCAGTGTTCAGCTACGACCTGCGCGGCACTTCGCCGCAGGTAACGTTCCTGCCGAACGAAGATGACATCACGGTCGATCCGACCAACCCCGCGAGCACGCCGTTCATCTTCAGCTCGCTGCACCAGATCCTGAACAACGACAAGGAGGTCTACGCGTACATCGACGCCGAGCACGAGATGGATCGGGGCATCCTCAAGTCGCTGAAGTACGGCATCAAGAACACCGATCACGACCGCAAGCTCACGTTCAACGCGACCACCTACGGCGGCTTCCACGTGCCGATCAACTCGACGCCCTCCAGCGACTTCGCGGCCGGCGACATGCCGGGCGACTTCCTGGAGAACATCTCCTCGTCCGGCACGCTGCGCAACTACTGGAACGTCAACTTCGACGCGGTGGAGAGCATCCTCTTCCCGAATCTCGCCGGCGCGGGCCGCGTGATCTATCCGGCGCAGAGCTTCTCGGTGGGTGAGGAGGCCTGGGCCGGCTACGTGATGGGCAACTTCGAGGGCGACCGCTGGCGCGGCAACCTCGGCGTGCGTTACGTGCGCACGGAGCAGGAGTCGGCGGGCGCGCAGAACCGCGCGGACGGCGAGGTGAACAATCCGTTCGGCCGCTTCACGCCGATCCGCGTCGAGCGCGACTACGACGACGTGCTGCCGAGCCTGAACATCGCCTTCGACCTGACCGATGACCTGGTGCTGCGTGGAGCGGCCGCGCGCGTGATGGCGCGTCCGGACTTCACGGACGTGGCTCCGCGCTCCAGCCTGAACCTCGGCGCCCTCACCGGCACCTCCGGCAATCCGAACCTCGACCCGTACCGCGCCAACCAGGCGGACGTGTCGCTGGAGTGGTACCCGGATGAAGGCTCGATCCTGGCGCTCGCGGTGTACTACAAGGACATCAAGTCCTTCATCACCGACGTGCCGGTCACCCGCAACGAGGTGGTGCAGACGGCCACGCCGCCCGCGGCGTGCACCAACGTGGGAACCAACCTGTGGAGCTGCCCGTTCGTCATCAACGAGCGTTCCAACGGCGGCGGCGGCAAGATCCAGGGCGTCGAGGCTTCGGCCGTGTACCCGATCTGGGGCGGGTTCGGCGTGCAGGGCAACTACACGTACTCGGACGCGGAAGCCGACAACGGCGACCCGATCCCGGGCAACTCGCAGGACACCCTGAACCTCGCGGCGTACTTCGAGAACCAGCGCTTCAGCGCGCGCCTCGCGTACACCTACCGCTCGGAGTTCTTCGTGACCTTCGATCGCTCCACGCGCCTGAACCAGTCTGACCTGGCATCGCTCGACGCATCGGTGGGAGTGAACTTCACCGACGGGCTGTCGCTGACGCTGGACGCGGTGAATCTCACCAACGAGAAGATCGAGCAGTTCGCGGAAGAGGAGTTCCGGCCGCGCGCGATCTACGACAACGGCCGCTACTTCTTCGTGAACCTGCGCGCGCAGTTCTGAGGACGGTCGTGCGGCCCGGGCGGAGACGATTCCGCCCGGGCCGGCACCGGCGCGATCATTCGGTGTGCCGCGCGATGAGCGGCGCGAGCCGGGCCGCGAAGGGCTCGAGCTGGCGCGCGTAGCGCTCGTGCCGGCCGACGGAACGGTCGTTGAGCTTCTCGGTCACCTGCGCGTAGCTCGGCGTGCGCGCATAGCGGCGGTTCTCGTGGAACGAGACACAGCTCTCTTCGAACTGCAGTCCCAGGTGGGCGAGCAGGCCGGCAGTGGACTCGCGCTGCGTGCGCACGAACGTCTCGTACCTGAGCTTGTGTGGTGCGGCGCCCATGGTGGTGCCCATGGCGCGGCCGTAGTGGTCGACGAGGTTCGCCACGGCAGCGAGGTGATGCACGATCGACTCGATGCGGTAGCCGCAGTTGAAGCCGTGCGTCATGTTGTTCGCCATGATGGAAACGCACACGTCGAGCGGATGGCGCATCACGTGGATCACCGGAGCCTGCGGGAAAGCCATGCGCAGGAGCGGCAGCCAGATCTCGTTGAACGGCATCTTGTCGGTGAAGAAACGGTGCGGGCCGTCGAGCAGGCCGGCCTGCTCGGCGCGCGCGAAATAGTGGTCGCGGAACAGCGTCGCCGCGTGATGCTGGTCCGCCGTGAACGCGCGCGCCAGGTTGTCCGGAAAGCTTTCGTGCGTGCCGAAGAGCTGGTTCGCCAGTCCGCGCAGCTCCCCGATGAAACTGAGCTCGCCTCCGGGCCGCACGGCGGAGTGACTGGTGAGCACCTGCTCGATCAGAGTCGTACCCGAGCGCGGAAAGCCCATCACGAAGATCGGTTGCGGCACGCCGGCGCGAACGCGCGCCCGCGGCAGCTGCGCGAGCGTGTCGGGCACGAAGAAGCGCGCGAGGCGCGCGAAGAACGCCTCGACGGCGTCCGCGTGGTATTCGAGACCGCCGCCCTCGGCGGCGAGCGCGGCCTTGCCGGCGACGAAATCCTGCCACGCCTCGTCGTACCGGCCGAGCCGGTCGTACAGGCGGCCGCGCTCGAGCAGCGCGTCGCCGTTCAGCCGCGGCGCGGCTGCGAGTATGGCGAGCGCCTCTCGCGGCTGTCCGGCTCGCGCGAGGTGCGTGGCGCGCAGCAAGTCCACTCGTGCAGCCGATCCGGCGGCTTCGGCCCGATCGAGCAGCTCGCGCGCGCGATCGAGCTCGCCGCGCACTTCATGAAGCTTGGACCAGTGCGCGAGCGTCCTCACATCCCCCGGGGCGAGCGCGTCGGCAGCCGCGAAGTGCGCGGCCGACTCTTCGGTGCGGCCCTGTTGCATCAGGTTGAGTGCGAGGTTCGCCGTCGCTCGCGCTTGCGGCGCGCCCAGTTCCAGTGCGCGCCTGAAATGCCATTCGCCCGCGGGCAGGTCGTTGAGCTCGGACAGCAGCGTGCCGAGAAGGTCGTGGGCTTCGGCGTTGCGCGGGTTCACGCGCAGCGCGAGGCGCGCGAGCTGCTCCGCGTCGGCGCGCCGGCCCAGCTTGAACAAGAGCTCCGTCAACTCGTTGTAGGCCCAGTCGGCACGCGGATCTGTCTGCAGCACTGCTTTGAGCGCCTCGGCCGTCGCGCGCAGATCGCCGCGTGCGCGCGCCGCGCGTGCCTGTTCCACCAGAGGCTCGATGCCCTTGCCCATCGCGCGCAATAGTGCCCGTTTCGCCGGCGCTTGTCTGGCCGGCGCCCTGTCGATCGGCGGCGCCGCCGGTTCGACGGAGGGCG
>DASTQG010000174.1:0-4076 GCA_035761885.1 Steroidobacteraceae bacterium
CTCGCGGTCGCCACCTCGCTCGCCACGATCGTCCCCACCTCGATCTCTTCGGCGCGCGCGCATCACAGCCGCGGCGCCGTCGACCTCGAGCTCGCCAGGCGCTGGGCGCTGCCGTTGCTGATCGGTGCATTCGCGGGGAGCCTGCTCGCCTCGGCCGTCGACACGCGCGTGCTCACCGCGGTGTTCGGCGGCGTGGCGTTGCTGGTGGCGCTCAAGATGTTCCTTCCGCTGGAGGGTCGACATCTGAGCGACGCGGTGCCACGCCACTGGAGCGCAGCCGCGATCCCGTCGGCGATCGGCGGCGTGTCGGCGATGATGGGTATCGGCGGCGGGACGCTGAGCGTGCCAGTGCTCACGCTCCTCAACGAACAGATCCACCGCGCGGTCGGCACCGCCGCGCTGTTCGGTCTCTTCATCAGCGTACCCGGAGTGCTCGGTTACCTCTTGGCGAGCCCGCCACCCGCACTCGTTCCTCCGGGCACCATCGGCTACGTGAACCTGATCGGGCTCGCCGTGATCGCCCCGGCAAGCGCCCTGGCGGCGCCCTGGGGCGCGCGCCTCGCCCACAGCCTGAGCAAGCGCCAGCTCTCGATCGCCTTCGGCGCTTTCCTGGCACTGGTGGCCGCGCGGATGCTGTATCGCACGTTCGGCGGTTAGGGCGCGACCGCAGGCAGGTACCGGACACTGCAATATTGCAATTCGCCCCGGAGCGGCCGAATCGCAATATCGCAAAGTCCGGTACCGGGCGTTCGCTGAGCGGTGCGCTTCGCCGTGCCGGCTGCGCGCCGGCGAGCGCTGCGGTACCTTGGCGACACCCAGCAGCCCGGGGTTGCCCTTGTCCATCGAGACGCGCCTGGTCGAACGCGTGCTCGCGCGGCGCGACCAGACACCTTCCGTTCGCGCGCGCGAGGCCGCACGCATCTTCCTGCTCGACACGCTCGGGGTCGCGCTCTGCGGCTCGCGTGTGCCCCTGCTGGAAACCCTCAGCCAGACGAGCCTGCGCTGGGGCAGTGGCGAAGAAGCGCGCATCTGGGGATCCGGCCGGCGCGTGCCCGCCACCACCGCGGCCTTCCTGAACGCCTGGCAGATCCACAACCAGGAATACGACTGCGTGCACGAAGGTGCGGTCGTGCACCCGATGGCGGTCGTGGCCTCGACGCTGCTCGCGTGGTGCGAAGCCAACGCAGTTGTGCCGGGAGACCGGTTGCTGCGCGCGGTGTGCATCTCGGTCGACGTCGCGGCGGCGATCGGCATGGCCGCGCGGAACGGACTGCGGTTTTTCCGGCCGGCGATGGGGGGCGCGCTGGGTGCGACCGCGGGCCTCGCCTCGCTCGCGAGGCTCGACGCCGCGGCGACTCACAGTGCACTGGGCATCACCTACAGCCAGCTCAGCGGCACGATGCAGGCGCACGTCGAAGGCTCCCCCGTGCTGCCGATGCAGATCGGGTTCAACGCGCGCGCGGTGCTGACCTCGATCGAGCTGGCGCGGGCCGGGATCCGCGGTCCGCACGATTTCCTCACCGGACCGTTCGGCTACTTCCGGCTGATGGACACCGATTGGGACGAGCGCGAGCTCGCGGCGCGAGTAGAGCAGGACGATCACGTCGCGGAGCTCTCGCACAAGCCCTTCCCCACCGGCCGCGCAGCGCACGGCGGCGTGGACGGCCTGCTCGAGCTCAAGGCGAAGCACGGCTTCGACGCCGCGGATGTCGTTGCCGTGCTCGTGAAGGCGCCGCCGCTGGTCATTCAGCTCGTGGATCGTCCGGCACTGCCCGACATGCCAGCCAGCTATGCCCGCCTGTGCCTGCCTTACATAGCGGCCACGGCCCTGCTGCGCGGGAGCGTCGACGTGGAAGATTTCGATTCCACCGCCCTGCGCGAGACCGCGCGGTTCGAGCTCGCGGCTCGCGTGCGCATGCAGCTCGATGACAACCCCTCGCGCAACACGCTCGCGCCGCAGTGCGTGAGCGTGGAGTTGCGCGGCGGAGCACGCCACGAGATCGCCCTGCCGGCGGTGCTGGGAAATCCGGCGCGGCCGTTGAGCGCGCGGCAACGCGAGGCAAAGTTCGCGCGGTGTTGCCGTGCGGCCGCCCGGCCACTGGACGATGCGCGCATCGCCGCGCTGTCCGCTGCGGTCCACGATCTCGAGCATCTGCCGGACGCGCGTTCTCTCATCGACCTGTTGGTGACTGCAGCCCCATGAGCTACCCGACCTACTTCGAATCCTTCGACTACCGCCAGATGCTGAGCGATTTCCCGCTCGGCGAGCCTTTCAGCGAGGGCGTGGCACGCCTGAGTCGCGACGAGCTGTTCGCACGGCAGAACGCTCTCTTCATGCGCTGCATGGCGCGCGCCTGGCAGGTGCCCTTCTACCAGCGGCACTGGGGAGCGCGCGGCATCGAACCGGAAGACGTGCGCAGTCTCGAGGACGTCGCTCGCCTGCCGGTGTACTCGAAAGCAGACCTCATGAAGAGCCTGGCGGAACATCCTCCCTACGGGGACTATCACGGCTGGGACGCAACGCCGCCCGAGCGGCGCCCGGTCACGGTCCTGCATACGACCAGCGGCACCACGGGCCGCCCGCAGGTCGTGCTCTTCAGCCCCAAGTCGCGCGAAGTGCAGGCGCTGCTGGTGGCGCGCATCTATCGCTTCCAGGGCCTCAAACCCGGTGACGTGGTGCACTCGGTGTACGGGCACGGCATGATCAACGGCGGCCACTTCATCCGCGAGGCCGTCACCCACTACACCAACAGCCTGTTCCTTTCCGCCGGCACCGGCAAGGAAACCCGCTCGACGCAGCAGGTCGAACTGATGCGCGATCTGCGCGTCACCGTGATCGCGGGGTTCGTCGACTACATCCGCAAGCTCGCCGAGACCGCGCGCGAGATGGGCCTCACCCCGGGTGTCGACCTGCCCGTTCGCATGATCACGGGGCACGTCGGGCGCGAATCGCGCCAGGCGCTCTCGCAGGCATGGGGCGGCGCGCAGGTGTTCGACTGGTACGGCGTGGCGGACACGGGGCCCGTCGCCGCCGAAGGGCCCGACCAGGACGGGTTGTACCTCATGGAGGACGCGCACTACGTGGAGCTGTGCGAAGGCGATACGGGCCGCCTGGTCGCCGATGACGAGCCGGGGGACCTGGTGGTGACCTCGCTCTACAAGGACGACATCTATCCCATCATCCGTTTCAATACCCACGACCTCTCACAGGCGCACACCGGCACCTCCGCCCTCGGCCTGAACCTGCGGCGCATCCGCGGCATCCTCGGCCGCAGCGACAACATGGTGAAACTGCGCGGCATCAACGTGTATCCGCACGCGCTCGGCCCGCTGCTGTCGGAGCGCCCCGAGTTCGCAGGCGAGTTCGTGTGCCGCGTGACACGTGATGCCAGCGGCCGCGACGAGATGACCGTGCTCGCCGAAGTGCGGGCCGGCACCAGCGTGAGCGCCGAGCTGTCGCGACAGTTCTCCGACCTGCTCACGCGTCGCATCGGCGTGGAGCTGCGGGTGGAGGCGCATCCGCTCGGCGCGCTCGCGCCGCTCACGCAGATCGAGCAGCGGCAGAAGCCGATCCGCCTGATCGACGAGCGGCACGGGCGCTGAAGCGCGGGCAGCATGAAACGCATCGAGGACGAGGCGTTGCAGGCGCTGGACGCGAACGAGCTGAGTCGTCGGCTCGCGTCGCAGGAGCTGAGCAGCAGCGAGGTCACCACGGCCTACCTCGAGGCGATCGAGCGTCGCAACCCGGTTCTCAACTGCTACACGCACGTCGATGCGAGGGGCGCTCGCGAAGCCGCAGCCGCCTCCGACCAACGCCGCCGGCAATCGCGCGCACTCGGTCCGCTCGACGGCGTACCCCTGGCGGTGAAGGACAACATCGGCGTGCGCGGGCTCCCTCACACCGCGGGCGTGCGGCATCGCCGGCGCGAGGTCGCACAGCAGGACGCTGCGATCGTGCGCCGCCTGCGCAGCACGGGCGCCGTGATCCTCGGGCTCACCAACATGGACGAGGCAGCCTTCGGCGCGGCGACCGCGAACCCCTGGACTGGCTCGACCGACAATCCGCATCGCCCGGG
>DASTQG010000175.1:0-8410 GCA_035761885.1 Steroidobacteraceae bacterium
TTCGATCGCGGCTTCGTCCTCCTTGGACTTGGGCTCGTCCGCCGCGAGCGCGGGGCCGGCGAGTGCCAGCGCGCCGAGAACCAGTGGAATGAGCTTGAAGGACTTCGATTGCATGTACGTCTCCAGGGTTACCGTCAGAACGCCAGGGTGCGAGCCTCGGCGTAGCGCACGGCGACGAGTGAATTGAGCAGCTCCACGCGTTCGCGCCAGAGCTTCTGAGCCTGCTCGGAGTCGAGACCGTCCTCGGCGCCGAGGTTGAGGCGGTAGTCGACCCACTGGATGCGCTCCTCCAGATCCGCCACGGTGAGCGCGGTGCTCGCGCGCGTGAGGCGCGGCGCATCGGAGTACGCGGCCAGCATCTGTTCCAGGCGCTGCGATTCGGCGATGAGCTGCACTGGCTGGACGTTCTGCACAGGCTGGACGTTCTGCACGACGCTGGGCGGCTGGGCAGCATCCGGCGTTTGGGTGGGCGGGGAAGGCTGCAGGGTCATCAACACCGCAATGACGACCGCGGCGGCGCTGGCCGCCGGCAGCCACCAGCCCGGGCGCGCCCGCGTCGGCGCCACGGCTTCGCGCGGGGAAGTCAACTCGGCCTGGATCGCATGCCATCGATCCGGCGCGCGCACGCGATCCGGCAACTCGCGCAGCAGGCCCGTGGTGCGCTTCAGTCGCGCGAGCTGCTCGCGACATTCCGCACAACCCCGCAGGTGCGCGAGCACCCCGGCGTCGGCGACGTGATCGTGGTCGCGCAGTTTCAGAAGGTCATCGACAGTGGCGTGCATGACGCGCTCCCACCCGGTTGGTCCAGCAGCTCGCGCAGCCGCAGATGGGCGCGCATGAGCTGGGACTTGGAAAAACTCTCGCTCTTGCCGTACAGCGCGGCGATTTCCTCGTGCGTGTACCCCTCGACGTCGTAGAGCCAAACCACCGCGCGCGCGGTCGTGGAGAGCTGCGCGAGCGCGGCCTCCATGTCGAGCTGCGCGCCGTGATCGGGCGCA
The DNA here is from genome assembly GCA_035761885.1 of Steroidobacteraceae bacterium. Classification (GTDB taxonomy): domain Bacteria; phylum Pseudomonadota; class Gammaproteobacteria; order Steroidobacterales; family Steroidobacteraceae; genus DASTQG01. Next base: position 999 of record DASTQG010000175.1, read on the forward strand.
AGCTCGATGCCCAGGTCGCGCACGGTATCGAGCGCTGCCTCGCCATCCGCCTGGCTGTCGAGCCACAGCAGGCTCTTGTGCCACGGCGAGCGCAGATACATGAGGCACTTGCTCACGGCGATGCGCCGGATCCACGCCCCGAGCGGCGCTTCGCCGCGAAAGCGCTTCAGGCTCTGCAGGACCTCGACGAACGTGTCCTGGAAGAGGTCGTCCGCCACCGCCTTGCGGGGCACGAAGCGGCGGATCAGGGCATAGGTCGCATCGGAGAACGCCTTGTAGAGCTGGTGCTGCGCGTGCGCGTTTCCGGCGCGGGCGCCCTCCAGCACGGCGGGCTCGATTGCGATATCGGGCAGTCGGGTCATCGGTTTCCCGGCAAGGTCGTCAGGTACCAAGATGCGCGAGGGATCGGAAGGGTCGCAAGCGCCCGGCGGTTCTTTTTCGATCATGGGCTTACGAAAGCGCCTCCCGCGCGGGCCAAGGCAACGGACCGTGCAGCCGGGCACGCGTTCCACGACCATCGGCCTGACGCGCCCGCGCGTGATACCCTGCGCGCCCTTCGGGCCCGAGTGGCGGAATTGGTAGACGCAGTGGACTCAGGCGAAATTTGAGCCCTCGGGGGGAAACCCCTGAGGTGAAGCCCGTCAAACTCGGCGAAGGCCCTGGATTTCCCGATCCGAGCTAACGCCGAGCCAAGCCCCGAACGTCATCGTTCCTGGGGAAGGTGTAGAGAGCAGACGGCGGGCACCTAAAGCCGCAAGGCCACGGTGAAGGCGTGCTCCAGACTACGAACGTCGCACTTTCGTTTGCGGCGGCGGCGAAAGCCGAAGTAGTGCGAAAATCCACCGCCGTAAAAAGCGTGTCGGTTCGACTCCGACCTCGGGCACCAACTACGCGGACGACGCTCGCGTCCGCTCTTCCCATTTCGCCAGGTCCACGCCCTTCACCAGCAGCCACAGGGTCAGCGAGGCTTCCGCGACGAAGATCGGCAGGAAGAGCACGGCGAACAGCCTGGCGCTGAGCGCCGGCGCGAGGAAGTGCGTGAGGCTGTTGAGCAGATAGCAGAATCCCGCGATCGCCATCAGCACGCCGAGAAACCTCGGCAGATAGCCGGAGTGATAGATCAGGTACCCGAGCGCCAGGCACGCGAACGCAAAGAACAGCAGCGCGATGGTGTACCCGTCGCCGTGCATCTTCAGCGCAAGCAGAGCCAGCTGCTGCAGCTGTTCCTGCGAGAAGCCGGCCAGGTACTCGCCGCCCTTCAGCAGGCGCAGCGCTGCGAAATGCGTGAGACTCGAAACCGCCAGGATGATCGCGCACGCGACTCTCATGAGCGCGGCGACCAGGGAAACGCTGCGATCCACCGGCCGCAGCAACGCGTACAGCAGCACCGCCACCATGACGTCGACGGTGACGTGCACGAGCTCGCCGGAGAAACCGAGACGAAAGACACCTTCGTTGCCGAGGATGTTGTTGGCGGTCGCCGCCGCGTCCGTGGGAACGACCAGCCTGCCTCTCGCGAAGAGCTCCGCGAACAAGCCAGCGACGATGATGTAGAGGTACAGCGCCCCGACGAGGCGCGCATAGAGTTGCGGCGAGAAGCCTTTCGCTGTGCGCGCATTCATGGCGCTCCCTCCCCTTGCCAGGCTCGAGTGGCCGGCTTGCGGCGGAGCATAGGAGCCGGCCCGGAAACCGTCTGCCCCTGAAAGTCACCTCCGTCGAAGGTTGCACGCCGGTATGGACGGCAAGTGCCCCGCACCCGCAGAATTCGCGCGCCTGTTGTCGAGGCCGGGTCGAGGACCGTTTCGTGAAGTTCTGCAGCGAGTGCGGCCGCCCGGTCGCTTTCCGGATTCCGCCGGGCGATCAACTGCCGCGGCATGTGTGCGATGCCTGCGGGACCATCCACTACTCCAATCCCAAGCTCGTGGCGGGCTGCGTACCCGAGTGGGAAGGAAGGATCCTGCTGTGCCGGCGGGCCATCGAGCCGCGGCGCGGCTTCTGGACGATCCCGGCGGGCTTCATGGAGAACGGCGAGACCCTCATGGCAGCGGCTGCCCGCGAAGCCATGGAAGAGGCGCTCGCGCGCGTGGAGATCGGCTCGCTCCTCGCGATGGTGCACGTGACGCATGCCCAGCAGGTGCACGTGATGTTTCGCGCGCGGCTCCTGGAGGGCGCCTTCGGCATCGGCCACGAGAGCCTGGAGAGCATGCTGGTGGAGGAAAAGGACGTGCCCTGGGCGGAGATCGCGTTCGCCAGCACGGACTTCGCCCTGCGGCGCTACTTCGAGGACCGCGCCGCCGGCCGCGAGCAGCTGCACATCACCGAGATCGATCGCGCCCGCCGACCGTGAGTGGCCGCACCGCGGCGGCCTCGACCCGCCGTCCTATGGCAGAATACGCGCCCCGTTCATGAGCCCCGGCTGCGACAGATGGCGTTCGTCGTTACAGAAACCTGCATCAAGTGCAAGTACATGGATTGTGTCGAGGTGTGCCCGGTGGACTGCTTCCACGAGGGGCCGAACTTCCTCGTCATCGATCCGGACGAGTGCATCGACTGCACGCTGTGCGAGCCGGAGTGCCCGGTGGAGGCGATCTACTCCGAAGAGGAGCTGCCCGAGGGGCAGGAGCACTTCAAGGCGCTCAACGTCGAGCTCGCCCGCAAATGGCCCGTCATCACCGAGAAGAAGGCGCCTCCCGCCGATGCCAAGGAATGGGAAGGCAAGCCGGACAAGCTCAAGCTGCTGGAACGCTGAAACGGCGGCGAGCAGGGCTGCTCATCGCCGGAGTCAGGGACTCTTCTTGATCGCGTCGACGAGCTTCGCGGGCGGCAGGTAGCCTGCGAGGTAGGTGCCGTTCTGCGTGAAGATGCCCGGCGTACCGCGGATGCCCAGTTCCTCGCCGAGCTCGTACTGGCGCTTCACCGGAGTCGAGCAGTTCTTCGCCTTCACTTCCTCGCCCTTCTTCGCGCGCGTGAGCGCATCGTTGCGGTCCTTCGAGCACCACACCGCCTCGGCTTCGTGCCACGAGGGCGAGCCCGGACCCGAGCGCGGATAGAACATGTAGCGCACGCGCACGCCGAGGTCGTTCAGTTGCTTGATCTCGCTGTGCAGCTTGCGGCAGTAGCCGCAGTCGATGTCGGTGAACACCGTGACGGTGTACCTGGTCGCCTGCGGGGAGAACACGATCATCTCGCTCTCCGGCACCGCCGCGATCAGCCGCACGCGCGCATCGTTCCGATGCACATCGCTCAGGTTGCGGCGCGATTCGATCTCGAACAGGTCGCCGCCGAAGAAATAGCGCCCGTCGCTCGTGACGTAGCCGATCTCCGCCCCCTGGGTGAACTCGTAGATGCCGGGCACCGGCGAGGGCCGCAGGTCCTCGGGCTTGGCGCCCAGCTTTTTGGCGATGTCGACGCGCGGATCGGCCGGTGCGGCGGGCGCGTTTCCGGCGAACGCAGGGCCGCACAGGCCCGCGAGCAACAGGAGAACGGGCGCCAGGGCCTTCAACACGACTTTCGACATCTGGGAGACTCCGTCCGGGTGGGCCATTTCGACCTGCCGGCCGCGGCTTGGTTCATCGGAAGCGGCGCGAGTGTAGCAGGCACGGCACGCGGACATGGAATGCGCAGAAGGCCCGGAATGACTGAATTTCGAGCGACGCGACGGCTTCAGCCGCGCGGGTGGTGCTGCGAGTGCAGCTCCTTCATGCGCTCGCGCGCGACGTGCGTGTAGATCTGCGTCGTGGACAGGTCGCTGTGGCCCAGCAGCATCTGCACCACGCGCAGGTCGGCGCCGTGGTTGAGCAGGTGCGTCGCGAAGGCGTGGCGCAGCGTGTGCGGAGAGAGTTCCTTCTGCACGCCGGCCTTGCGCGCATAGCGCTTGATGATGTGCCAGAAGGCCTGGCGCGTCATCTTGTCGCCGCGGCGCGTGGGGAACAGGAAGTCGGTCTGCCGCTCGAGCAGGATCTCCATGCGCGGCCCGCTGCAGAACTGCTGCAGCCAGCGGACAGCTTCCTCGCCCAGCGGGATCAGGCGCTCGCGGTTGCCCTTGCCGACGATGCGCAGCACGCCCTGGTTGAGGTTCACCTGGTTGTGCTTGAGGTTGACCAGCTCCGTGACGCGCAGCCCCGTGGCGTACAGCACTTCGAGCATGGTGCGGTCGCGATGGCCGAGCGGGTCGGTCACCACCGGCGCCGTCAGCAGGGATTCGACTTCATCCTCGCTCAGGGACTTCGGCAGCGAGCGGCCGATCTTCGGCATGGCGATCTGCGCGGTCGGGTCTTCGCGCACGATGCCCTCGCGCACGAGATAACGGAAGAATCGGCGGAAGCTCGACAGCTGGCGCGCCGTGGAGCGCGGACGGGCGCCGGCTTCCACGCGCCACGCGATGAAGCCGAGCAGATCCTGCCGCGAAGTCTTGACGATGGGGACGTCGCGCTGGTCGAGCCAGCGGCCGAGCGCGGTCAGGTCGGCGCGGTAGGCGGCCAGCGTGTTCTGGGACAGCCCACGCTCCATCCACACCGCGTCCAGGAAGCGATTGACGACCGGATCAGGCGCTTCCGCGCCCGCCGCGCTGGTCGCCGGCTTCACGTAGACCGAGTTCTTGACTGCAGAGCTCATCTAGGGGGCGATCTCACCGTCTTTGGCGTCGCGATGCCGGTGTGCAAGCATCTGCGCCATCACGCAAAATTGGCCGGAGTATGCGGAGGGGGTACCCCCCCGGGCGTGATTACTCTCACAGATCATTCGGTCAATTAACATAAAGAGAACCAGTTCACGAAAAGCCTGGGGCGAACCTGTTCTCGTTTCTCACCTCAATGAAGCTTCCGACACTGTGCGATCGATGATCCGACTGCCCGTCAGAATCCTTTACGGCTTCTACACCTGGACGGTTTTCCTGATCCTGTCCCTGCTGGCGCTGCTGGGGATGCTCATCGTGCCGGGAGTCGAGCGCCGGCGCCGCATCGCACATCTCACCGCGCGTACGTTCCTGGTGGCCGTCGGGATGAGGCTGCGGCCCAAGGGGTTGGAGCAGTTACCCGCCGAGAGCTGCATCGTGGTCGCCAACCACGCCAGCTACCTGGACGGGGTGATCATGATCGCCGTCCTGCCGCCCCGCTTCGGGTTCGTGATCAAGAAAGAGATGGGCCAGGTACCGCTTGCGAGCCTCCTGCTGCGCCGCATCGGCTCGGAGTTCGTGGATCGCGCCAACCGGCACAAGGGAGCGATGGACGCGCGGCGCATGCTGCGCCGGGCGACCAGTGGCCAATCCTTCGTGTTCTTCCCCGAGGGCACCTTCTCCAAGCAGGTGGGGCTACTGGCCTTTCACACCGGCGCATTCGCGACGGCCGCGCGCGCCGGCATCCCGGTCGTGCCGACGATCGTGAAGGGCGCGCGCCAGGCGCTGCGCTGGAATGCGATGGTCCCGACGCCGATGCGCATCACGGTGGAATTCACGCCAGCGTTGCGGGCCGAGGACGGCGGAAGGAACGCCGCCATCGCCCTGCGCGAAAGAGCGCGGGAGCGAATCCTGGAGAAGCTCGGCGAGCCGGACCTCGCGACTACGCGACCGGGCGATCTGGCGCCGGAAGCCGCTTGAACGAGCAGATCGGACTTCGTCCGTCTGTTTGGATCAAGACGCGCCGCTCGACCCTCCCCCGGGGTCTTTCAAGGACGCCGTGAATCCATCCCTGGAGGCTCGCACGCGAACATCCATGTTCGCGAGCGCCTTGAAAGACCCCGGGGAGGATCGAACGACGCGAAATCCAAGAGCAGGATTTCCGCTCAGCTCTTCACTCGCGCAGAGAAAGCGGGGAGCCACTTCTTCGTCTTGCGGCATCCGTTCCCTCCCTGGGGTCTGTGCAGACCGTCGCGGACAGGATGTCCGCGTCGGAGCCTCCACGGACGGATTCACGGCGTTCTGCGCAGACCCCAGGGAGGGGACGGGTGCCGCTCCAAGACCGATAAAGGGGACTGTCCCCTTCGCGAGCCTACATGTTGCGGCGGTACTGACCGCCGACCTGGTAGAGCGCGTGCGAGATCTGTCCGAGCGAGCAGACTTTCACCGCTTCCATCAGCTCGCCGAACACGTTGCCGCGGCTCGCCGCCACGTCCTGCAGTTTCTTGAGCGCCGCGGCGCTCTCGTTCGCATGCCGCGACTGGAACGCGCGCACGCCCTTCACCTGCTCCTGCTTCTCGTCCTCGCCCGAGCGGATCAGCGCCGCCGCGTTCACTTCCTGAGCCGCGTCGTGACCTGAGAGGAACGTGTTCACGCCGACGATGGGCAGGGAGCCGTCATGCTTCTTGCCCTCGTAATACATGCTCTCTTCCTGGATCCGGCTGCGCTGGTACATCGTCTCCATCGCGCCGAGCACGCCGCCGCGCTCGGAGATGCGGTCGAACTCCTGGTACACGGCCTCCTCCACCAGATCGGTGAGGTAGTCGATCAGGAACGAGCCCTGCCAGGGGTTCTGGTTCTTGTTGAGTCCCAGCTCGCGATTGATGATCAGCTGGATCGCGACCGCGCGCCGCACGCTCTCCTCCGTCGGCGTCGTGATTGCCTCGTCGTAGGCGTTCGTGTGCAGGCTGTTGCAGTTGTCGAACAGCGCATACAGCGCCTGCAGCGTGGTGCGGATGTCGTTGAACTGGATTTCGCGCGCGTGCAGCGAACGGCCCGAGGTCTGGATGTGGTACTTCAGCATCTGGCTGCGCGGTCCGGCGCGATACAGGTCGCGCATCGCGCGCGCCCAGATGCGCCGCGCGACGCGGCCGATGACGGCGTACTCCGGGTCCATGCCGTTCGAGAAAAAGAACGACAGGTTCGGCGCGAAGTCGTCGACCGTCATGCCGCGGCTCAGGTAGTACTCCACGATCGTGAAGCCGTTCGCGAGCGTGAACGCGAGCTGCGACACCGGGTTCGCGCCGGCCTCGGCGATGTGATAGCCCGAGATCGACACCGAATAGAAGTTGCGCACGACGTTCTGGGTGAAGTACGCCTGCACATCGCCCATCATGCGCAGCGCGAATTCCGTGGAGAAGATGCAGGTGTTCTGCGCCTGGTCCTCCTTGAGGATGTCCGCCTGCACCGTGCCACGCACCTGCGTGAGCGCCTGCGCACGGATCTTCTCGTAGGTCTCGCGATCGAGCAGCCGATCGCCGCTCACGCCCAGGAGCGCGAGCCCCGAGCCGTCGTGGTGCTGCGGCAGCTCGCCGCGATACACCGGGCGATCCGCGCCGCGCGTGAGCTCCGCGATCTTCTTCTCGGCCTGCGCCCACTGCCCGCTCGCGCGCAGGTGCCGCTCGACCTGCTGGTCGATGGCGGTGTTCATGAACATCGCGAGAATCATCGGCGCCGGGCCGTTGATCGTCATCGACACCGAGGTCGACGGCGCGCACAGGTCGAAGCCCGAGTACAGGCG
>DASTQG010000176.1:0-2166 GCA_035761885.1 Steroidobacteraceae bacterium
GCTCGTGCCGCCTCTTACCAGATGCTGACGCGTTCCTCGGGCGCGAGATAGAGCGTATCGCCCGGTTTCACGCCGAACGCCGAGTACCACGCGTCCATGTTCCGCACCACGCCGTTGACGCGGAACAGCGCCGGGCTGTGCGGATCGCTCATCACCTGGTTGCGCAGGCGCGCATCGCGCATCAAGGTGCGCCAGACCTGCGCCCAGCCGAGGAAGAAGCGCTGTTCTCCCGTGTAGCCGTCGAGCACCGGCGCGGGCTTGCCCTCCAATGACAGGCGATACGCCTCCAGCGCCACGGTGAGACCGCCGACGTCGCCGATGTTCTCGCCGAGCGTGAGACGTCCGTTGAGCTTGAGTCCCGGCAGCGCCTCGTACGCGTCGTACTGAGCGACGAGTTTGTCACCGAGCTTCTTGAACGCGGCTTCGTCCGCGGCAACCCACCACGTGCGCAGCACGCCGCGAGCATCCGACTTGGCGCCCTGGTCGTCGAAGCCATGGCCCATCTCGTGGCCGATCACGCCACCGATCGCACCGTAGTTCACCGCCGGGTCCGCGTTCGGATCGAAGTACGGCGCCTGCAGGATCGCCGCCGGGAACACGATCTCGTTGAACGTGGGGTTGTAGTAAGCATTGACCGTCTGCGGCGTCATGCCCCACTCGTCGCGATCGGTGGGCTTGCCGAGCTTGTCGACCAGGCGCTGCCATTCGACCCTGCGCGAACGGATGGCGTTTCCGAATGCATCGCCGGCACGCACCTCGAGCGCCGAGTAGTCGCGCCACTTGTCCGGGTAACCGATCTTCGGCCGGAAGGCCGCGAGCTTTTCGAGCGCGACCTTCTTCGTGTCCTCGGACATCCAGTCGAGGCCGCGGATGCGCTGGCCATACGCCACCCGCAGGTTCTCCACCAGCTCCAGCATCTGCGCCTTGGATGCGGGCGGGAAATGCCGTTGCACGTAGAGCTGGCCCACCGCCTCGCCCAGGGCATCGTTCACGACGGTGACCGCGCGTTTCCAGCGATCGCGCTGCTGCGGCTGGCCGTTCAGCGTGCGGCTGTAGAAGTCGAAACGCTCGTCGTCGATGGCCCTGGGCAGCGTCGCGCCGACACCGACGAGATAGTGATAGGTCATGTAGCTGCGCCAAGCGCTCACCGGCGTTTTGGTGAACGCATCGGCGAGCGCATCGATCGCATCGAGCTCGGAGACGACGAACTCGCCCTCCTTCTGTACACCTGCCGCAGTGAACATCGCACTCCACGGGAACTCCGGTGACAGCGCATCGAGCTGCTCGCGCGTGCGCAGGTTGTAGGTGAGCTCGCGCTCACGCCGTTTCTCGACCGGCCAGTGCAGCCGCGCGATCTCGGTCTCGAGCGCGAGGATGGCCTGCGCCTGCCGCTCACCGTCCTTCTGCCCGGCGAGCGTGAGGTACTTGCCGATGTGAGCGACGTACTTTTCGCGGATTTCCTTCAGCGCCTCATCGTCCTTGAGATAGTAGTCGCGATCCGGCAGGCCGAGCCCGCCTTGCGTCAGGATCACGATGTAGCGATCCGGATTCTTCTCGTCCATGGAGATGTAGAAGTTGATGGGTGCCGGTATCTGCAGCTCCGGAATCCCCAGGAGCCGACCCACGTCCGCATGGGTGCGCGCGGCCGCGATCTGTGCCAGGCCCGGCTGCGCCGGAGCCATGCCCGCCTTTTCGATGGCGGCGGCGTCCAGGTAAGTGCGGTAGAAGTCGCCGACCTTCTGCTCGGTACTGCCCTTGGGTGCATTCGCGGGCAGCGACTCGACGATCGCACGTACGTCGCGCTCGGCTTCCGCGTCGAGCGCCCAGGCGGCGCCCCACGCCGTGCGATCGGCGGGGATCTGCGTGCCGCGCTCCCACGCACCGTTCGCGTACTTGTAGAAGTCGTTGCCGGGCTTGATCGCGCTGTCCGCGCCCGCCAGGTCGACACCCCACTGACCGATGCGCGCCTTCTGCGGCTCGGCTGCCACGGCGACGACGGTGGTGAGGGCCAGGAGCGAAATCAGAATGCGCAGGTTGAATCGCGACACGGGTGCCCCTTCAACTGGCCACGGAATGGAGCGGCATTTCGCCTGAATCCATGCGCAAGCGCCACTGCGAAGGGACCGGTCGCGCGGAATGATTGACGGGCGACCGCCGTTGGACGCC
>DASTQG010000177.1:0-3615 GCA_035761885.1 Steroidobacteraceae bacterium
GGAGTGGACGTCGATGCCGACGGACTCGGCACGGTGAACGAGCCGCGCATGTATCAGCTGATCCGACAGACAGGCCCGATCGACGATCGGCAGTTCGAGATCGAATTTCTCGATGCGGGCGCGCAGGTCTACGCTTTTACGTTCGGGTGATGAAAAGGTCCGAAAGGAGTCCTGCCATGAGCATCTTCAAGACGAAAGACGGCACCGAGATTTTCTACAAGGATTGGGGCAGCGGACAGCCAGTGGTCTTTCACCACGGTTGGCCCCTGAGCGGCGACGACTGGGACACGCAGATGATGTTCTTCCTGGAAAAGGGCTTTCGCGTCATCGCGCACGACCGCCGCGGACATGGCCGCTCGTCTCAAACTGCGACCGGCAACGAGATGGACACGTACGCGGCGGACGTCGCCGCGCTCGTTGCGCACTTGGATCTGAAGAACGCGGTTCACATCGGACACTCCACCGGCGGCGGCGAAGCCACGCGCTACGTTGCGCGATACGGCGGTGACGGTCGTGTGGCGAAAGCGGTGCTGATCGGCGCCGTGCCGCCCGTGATGGTGAAGTCCGAGAAGAACCCCGGCGGTCTGCCGCGTGAGGTGTTCGACGGACTGCGCGCGGCAGTGGCGGCCAATCGCGCCCAGTTCTACATCGACTTCCCGTCCGGCCCGTTCTACGGCTTCAATCGCCCGGGCGCGAAGGCGTCACAGGGCGTGATCAACAACTGGTGGCGCCAGGCCATGGCCGGTGGCATCAAAGCCCACTACGACTGCATCGCGGCTTTCTCGGAGACGGACTTCACGGAAGACCTGCAGAGCATCCAGGTGCCGACGCTCGTACTGCACGGTGATGACGACCAGATCGTGCCGATTGCCGACTCGGCCCTGCTGTCGAGCAAGCTCCTGAAGAAAGGAACGCTCAAGGTCTACCCGGGACTGCCGCACGGCATGTGCACGACGCATGCGGAGGTGATCAACAAGGACCTGCTGGCATTCATTCAATCCTGACCGACGACTGCTGGAGGAAATCCGTCAGGGTGCGCATGACCTCCTCTTCGTGTCCGACGAAGAGGTGGCCGCCGGTCTCGTAGCCGACGAAATGCGCACCCTGGATCTGAGCGGCGGTGTATCGAGCCGGCGCGTACGTGCCGTAGAGGTCGTCCTCGAGACTGATCACCAGAGCCGGTGCGCGTATCCGATCGAGCGCGAAGGGCTTCAGGTTCGCGCTGACCGACCCATCGACGCGCAATCCGTTCACGCGGCGGCTGACGGGAAGAATCTGGTTTTGCTGTTCCACGAGGCGCGCCTGCTCGCGTGCCGAAGCTCGTGACACGACCGCCGTCGGTGTGCCGAGCACCGTGCGCGTGACGAAGCCCGGAGCGATCCTCGTCAGGAGCCAGTAGGTGAAGTCGTGTTCCAGCGCGCTGATGGCAATCCGCAATGCCAGCCCCTGCCTCTCGGGCGATGCTTCCGCGGCTCCGGGCTGCCATGCGAGAGGCACCAGGAGCGCGAGCGCACGCGTACGTTGCGGATGCCGGATCGCCAGTTGCAGGGCCGACGGTCCCCCTGCCGACATGCCAATCACCGCGGCTTCGCGAATGCCGAGCGCGTCTAGCAGGCAGGCGTGGGCGTCGGCCTGGGTTTCCGACGATGCCCTCGCCGGCATCGGCGTGCGCAAGTAGCCGAAGCGCGAGACAGCGATGACGCGAAAGCCACGTGCGGCGAGCTCGCGGCCGATGAGCATGCCCTGGTCGAACCCGCCGCCGGCTCCGTGCACCACCAGCACCGCAGGTCCCTGCCCTGCCACGGCGTATTCGATCGGGCCGCAGGCCGTCGACGCAACCTCACTCCCGGCCGAGACTGCGGCCACGGCGCGGCGCAGGTCAGCGCGATAGCTGGCATAGGTGCCCGCGGCAATAGCCGCGAGAGCGATGCACGTGATGAGAAGATTTCGTCGGCGACGTGTCGTGGCCATGTCATGTGTCCTCGGCAACCCGCGATCACGCGGCTGTCATGAGCAGCACCGCGGCTCCCTCTATCCGCCCGGTGCGCAGGCGCTGCAGCGCTTCGTTGGCCTCCTCCAGTGGCCACGTCTCGACGGACGGCGCGAGATCGAGGCTCGACGCCACGCGCATGAACTCCTCGCCGTCCGCGCGCGTGAGGTTCGCAACCGACACGATCGAACGTTCGCCCCAGAGCAGCCGGTATGGAAAACCCGGAATGTCGCTCATGTGGATACCGGCGCAGACCACGCGACCGCCTTTGCGCGTGGCCGAGAGTGCCGCGGGCACGAGCTCCCCGGCCGGCGCAAAGATGATCGCCGCATCCAGCGGCTGCGGAGGTGCTTCGTCCGAGGCCCCGGCCCATGTGGCGCCGAGTTCCCTGGCAAAGTGCTGAGTCCGCTCATCGTCCCTGCGCGTGAACGCAAACACGCGCCGTCCCTGGGCGCGCGCGACCTGCGCCAGCAGGTGCGCCGCCGCGCCGAAGCCATACAGGCCGAGATTCTCGCCGGTTCCGGCAATGCGGTACGCGCGGTACCCGATGAGACCGGCGCAAAGGAGCGGGGCGGCCTGCGCGTCGGCGTAGCGCCGTGGAATGGAAAAGCAGAAGCGCGCATCGGCGAGCACGAACTCGGCGTAGCCGCCGTCCAGCGTGTAGCCCGTGAAGCGCGCCTCGTCGCACAGGTTCTCCAATCCCGACGCGCAGTAGCGGCATCTGCCGCAGGTGGCGCCGAGCCACGGCACACCGATGCGGTCGCCGACTGCAAAGCCGGTGACGGCCGGTCCCTTGCGAACCACCCGGCCGACTATCTCGTGACCGGGCGTGACCGGAAAGGGAATCGCGTCGAGCTCGCCGTCCAGGAGATGCAGGTCGGTTCTACACACGCCACAGCTCAGCACCCGCAGCAACACCTGGTGCGCCTGCGGCTCAGGCACCGGGAGCTCTTCCTGCACCAGCGGCCCGCCGATGGAATGCAGGCGCATGGCTTTCATGGGTGCGGCCTGTCCGGGCGTGCCAGCCGGGCTCCGACGACGTGCACGGCGGCGAGGCCCGCATCGTTCACGCTCGTATCGATGATCACGGCCGACGGTAGCTCGCGCGACTCGAGCGGGCGCGCAGTCGCGAGCTGGTGTTCCAGCACCGCCAGCGTTGCGTCCGACGGATCGCTGCTCGCGGCGCGTTCGCGCACGCGCCTGCGCAGGACACCCGCATCCGCCTCGCAGCGCACGAGAAGAAAGGGCACCGCGAGGCGTCGTGCGAGCTCGCGGAACGGCTCGCGCTGCCCGACCTCGAGGAAGGCGGCATCGACGATGATGCCGTAGCCGCCGGCGAGCGCATGCTCCGCGCACTCGAGAAGATGCGCGTACGTTCGCCCCGAGATCGCCCGCCCATACAGGCCGTGGCCCACCGCGGCGGGCGCATGCTCGCGCGTGGGCATTCCCGACACACGCTTGCGTTCCAGATCGGAGCGCACGCGCAGCAGGCCCAGCGAGGGCACCAGGCGCTCGCTCAACCACGACTTGCCCGAGCCCGACAGACCGCTCATGAGGATGAGACTCGGGCGAGAGCCTCTGGCGATGGACGCCGCGAGGCCGATGCGTCGCTCGCGACGTGCACA
>DASTQG010000178.1:0-4025 GCA_035761885.1 Steroidobacteraceae bacterium
CGTGATGCGCGCGCCGAGCGCCGCCGTCAGCTCGTCGGCCTTGGTCCTGAGCTGTGGCAGTGCATCGTACAGCGCCTCGTCCAGCAGCGCCGCGACATGCTTGAAACGCACCACGTCGTAGAACAGGCGCACGTCCGCGCCGACACTCTGGAAGTCCGCTGCATAAGTGAAGTTGTGCCGTCCGCTGACTCCGGCGGCGAGAGGAAATTCCTGCAGCACGGGATCGATGACGATGGGCGCGATGACGGGCTTGTCGAGCGTGCGACGCCTCGCGCCCTGGTGCGAAGCGAGGATGCCGAACAGCAGCACCACGTCGACCTCAGCGTCGGCGAGCGCCCGGTCGATTGCCGCGTCCACGCCCGCGACCGACCAGTCGCCGGCGAAGCGCTTCTGCTCGGGCAGCTCGATGGCGAGGTCGGAGCCGACCACGTTCGCGACTTCGCGGCGGATCGTTTCGGCGTTGAAGACGAACTCGCGGTCGGTGGGACCGTCGGTCACCACTGCCACGCGGATGCGCTGGGCTTGCGCCAGGCCGATGTTGCTCAGCAGCACGAGCAGCAGGGCCGTGAATGCGCGCTGCCAGAGTCCCAGGGTGCGTGTCTTGCGTGTTTTCATGGGGCGGCAGCGTACGCAGCGCCCCCGGCCGAGTCGTCTCGGAACGGTCTGGTTTGAGTCAGGCTTGATCCGGACGCGCGGGCGGGCACCGCAAGCCAGACTGAAACGCGACCGTTTGCGAACGACTCCGGGCGCTGCCCGGCCTACCGTACGCTCCATGCCGGACCTTCGAGCCGGCCTGGAGACTGCTGATGAGCCAGACATTGCGGACCCTGGTGCTGCGCGCGAACGCGCTGTTCCTCACCGTCGCCTCGACCGCCGCGGCGCTGCTCGCGGACATCCCGGGCATCTTCTTCGCACGCGGGCCGCTGGCCTCCATCGGCCAGAACGCCCCGCAGGCCGGCATCGGCTTCCTCGAGGCGCATGGCCTTGCACTCATCTTCGGCGTGCTCTTCTGGCGGGCGTCCAGCGCATACACCTGGCACTTCACCTCCGTCGCGGTTCACCTGCTGCTCGGCACCTGCAATCTCATCTTCTGGGAATTCTTCGTGAGCACGGACTCGCTGGCGATGGGCTACGTCACCACCAGCCTGCACTGGCTGTTCGTCGTCCTGCAGCTCGCCGCCGCCGCCGCGCTCGCGCGCGGGACCCGAAAAGGGGACAGTCCCCTTTTCCGCTCGGCGTGAGCCTCACTCGCAGCGGAAGCTCGTGGCCTGATCCGTGGGACCTTTGCCGTCCCATTTCGCGAGCTGCGGGTAGGGACACAGTGGGCGCTGCATGAGCACGCCACGCGCCGGATCGTCGTCACGGTATTTCGTGGCGACGATGCGCGCAGGCGCGACACCCTGCTCCACCCAGCGCTCCAGTGCCATGAGCGTGTCGTGTTCGGCATCGAGCGGGCCCGGCGGGCCGAGGTTGCCGAAGGCGTGCGGGCCGGGGCCGAAGCCGCAATGCAGGACGCCGGGGGCGAGGAACAGGCGATAGAACTCTGCCGTGCGAGCCCGGCCGCCCATCGTGTCCACCACGGCGTCGTAGTAGCTCGTCGACATCTGCGCCGGGATCGAGCCGTCGAGCAGACCGTGGTAGTGCAGCAGCTTGCCGCCGCCCCTGGCGAACGCGGTGAGGTCCGGGTTCGACGCATCCAGGAGCGCTCCGAGTTTCGCGCGTGCCACCGGCAGATCGCGCGCGAAATCGAACGTGCGGTAATCCCAGTCGCGCCGCTCGAACACGAGGCCGCCGAAATGACCCGTTGCGAACAGTATGTTCAGACTCTGTCCGCGCGCCTCACCGAAGATGTACGCACGCGGGCCGCCGCCGAACGCCGCCACCTCCGCTTCGCCGGACGGGAGGTAACCCGGAGCGATCGGACGGCCGGCGCCGTCGCGCAGGCCGGCGTAGATCTTCTTCAGCGCGTCGATCTGCGGTGTCGTGAGGCAGCTCTCTCCCGGGCTCACGCGACCGCACGCCAGCACGCCCGGATCGAAGCGACAGGCCGGGTTGGACACGATCCCGTCCTTCACGCCGTCCTGCGTGTCGCAAGATGCGATCGCCGCCGCCTGGATTGCAGGCAGGCGGTCCGGCGGAATGAACGTCGCGTCGCTCGCGTGCAGCGCCTGTGCGTTCCACACGAATGCCGCCAGCAGGTTGCTCCATTCGATCGCCGGGGCGCCGACCACGATGCCGTGAAAGTCCTCGGGATAACGCTGGGCTTCGATGAGTCCCTCGCGCCCGCCGGCCGAGCAGCCGAAGAAATAGTTGCGCTTCGGTGCAGCGCCGTAGTGGCGCGCGGTCACCTGGCGCCCGATGCCGTTGGTGACGTGCACGGCGCGCTCGGCGTAGTCGCGCACCTTCTCGGGCTCGCCGATCGCCCACGTGCCGTCGACGGGGCTGCCCTTGTGCCCATCGTCGGTGGCCGCGACCGCGTAGCCTCGCGTGAGCATCTGTGCCATCAGCTCGTGAAAGAAAACGCCCCCGAGCCCGCCGTTGCCAACCTGCGCGTAACGGCCGTTCCAATCCTTCAGCGGCAGCCACACTTCGAACCCGATCTGCGAGCGCGGCGTGGGCGTTGCAACGCCCAGCACGCGGCAGAAAGGTGGCAGCGCAAGCGTGTTGCCCAGGTCGGTCTTGACGGGCTCGGACTGCACCGCCGCGCTGGTGACGCGAACGTCCGGCAGCGTGAAAGATGCGAGGGCGCCGCAGGCAGGCAGCTGCGAGGCGGCGTCCTGAGCCTGAGCAGCACAGGCGGCCACGACAGCAATGCCGAAGAACGACGAGTACATTGTCCGCATCAACGAGCCTCCCGTGCCGCGCGCACCGCGGCTGCGCCGCGGGCACGCATCCAGAACACCAGCGCAGCCGTGCCCACCAGGCATGCGGCGATGACCATCAGGCTCGCCGCGTAGCTGCCGGTGCGCTCTTTCGCGAATCC
Source organism: Steroidobacteraceae bacterium (assembly GCA_035761885.1). GTDB lineage: Bacteria > Pseudomonadota > Gammaproteobacteria > Steroidobacterales > Steroidobacteraceae > DASTQG01. The sequence continues at coordinate 2,984 of DASTQG010000178.1, forward strand.
GATCGCGGCGGGTCCGAGGAACCCGCCCAGATTGCCGATGGAATTGATGAGCGCGATGGCGCCGGCCGCCGCTGCGCCGCGCATGCCCTGCGTCGCGAAGGCCCAGAACGCCGGCAAGGGCGCGTAGATGCCGATCGCCGCCAGCGCCAGGGCGAGGAAGTTGAGCATCGGGTTTGCGGTCGCACCGCTCGCGAGCAGCGCCGCCGCGCCGAACAGGGCGGGCAGCGCCACGTGCAACGCGCGCTCTCCCGTCGCATCGGAATGCTTGCCCCAGGCCACCAGTGCGATGCAGGCGAACGCGTAAGGAACCGTCGTGGCGAGGCCCACTTCGAAGTTTGACAGCTCACCGAGCGAGGAGATGATCTGCGGCAGCCAGAAGCTGAAACCGTACAGGCCCACGAGGATGCCGAAGTACACGACTCCGTAGAGCCACACGGTGGGAGAGGTGAGCGCCTCGCGCAGGCTGGTCGAATGGTGGGCGGCGCCCGGCTGCCGCGCCTGTCCTTTCTCCACTGCCCCCGCGAGCCATGTCGCCTCGTCGGCCGAAAGCCACTTCGCCTTGGCCGGCTCGTCCGTGAGCAAGATCAGCACCACTCCGGCGAGCAGCACCGTCGGAATGGCCTCGAACAGGAACATCCACTGCCAGCCGGCAAGCCCGAGCCAGTCGATGTCGAGCAGCGCCGTGGACAACGGCGCGCCGATCACGCTGGACAGCGGCAGCGCGATCATGAACGTCGCGATGATCCGCGCGCGATGCTCTGCCGGGAACCAGCAGGTGAGGTAGTAGATGATGCCCGGGAAGAAACCGGCTTCGGCCACGCCGAGCAGAAAGCGTACGACATAGAAACTGTTCGGGCCCGTGATGAACGCCATCGCACCGGAGAGCAGTCCCCAGCTCAGCATGATGCGCGCGATCCACACGCGTGCGCCGAAGCGCGCCAGCATCACGTTGCTGGGCACTTCGAAGAGCACGTAGCCGAGAAAGAAGATGCCCGCGCCGAGCCCGAACGCTGCGGCGCTCAGACCGAGGTCGGCGTTCATC
>DASTQG010000179.1:0-5702 GCA_035761885.1 Steroidobacteraceae bacterium
CGAGAGCAGTTCCTTGTTACCTGAACAGGGAACTGTTCCGTTCAGCTAACGATGCTGTCGCGCCTCGGCAACGAGGCGGCGATGGTGCCGGAAGATGAGTTTCTCCAGCAGGTCGCCCACGTGCGAGGACAAGCCGCGAAATGCGATGCGCACGTTGGTCTCGCCCGTGCCCGGTGTGACCACCGAGACTTCGGCCGGCAGCTGGATCGGAAACGGCAGGGAACGGTTGACGTACAGGCTCACGACACCGAGCGCGCCGGGCTTGGGCGCCTGCGCAGTCTCGGCCCACTCCAGGCCCTGAGCGTAGATGCGGAACTTGCGGCGCTCGGGCATCGCATCCTGGCGCTCGAGCAGGTTCGACATCACCCGCAGCACGACGTCGAGCTTGAACTCCAGGCGCTGCAATTCCTGAAACAGCGGCTCGCTTTCATCGCGGGGCTCCACGCGCCGATGCTCTTCGAGCGAGGAATCCGCCTGCAGAACCTGGGCGTTCTCGGCGTTGAGACGCAGCAGCTCCTCTTTGTCCGGCAGTGCCGACAAGGCGCGCCAACCGAGCGGCGCGAAGTCCTCGTAGGCGAGGCCACTCAGGGCCATCATGCGGATCGTGTCGCTCATGGTCGTGTCTCGTGCCGTCCGTGCATGGGTCGTTCCCTGCGCACTATACCGCTCCCGTGCTCTGGCGGACCCATTCAAGTCGACGAATAGGCTGCCACCGCGCGCCGGCCGATACCGATCGCACGCGCGTCGTCGTGCAGCGCGTCCTGGCGCCGCTGCACCGACGCGAGCAGCGCATCGTTGATCTTCAGCATCTCGACGAGCGCGGCGAGCACATCGGGCGGGCACGTGCGCGGATCCAGCCCGGCGCAGCATTCCTGCAGGCTGTGCAGGCGTTCGGCGTCGAGCTCCGCCGCGCCGAGCCAGTCGCCCTGCTCTATGCGGGCCTGGATCTGACGCGTGCACTCGAGCAAGTGCTCGAGCCGCGCGCGCATTTCGTGCGCCGGGTTGTTCATCTCCTGGCCCATGTCGTGAACCTGTGCGTGCACGCTGTGAGTCCTCTCAGCGTCCCGGCTGCGTGCCGGCGAGCGGCAGCGCATCCCAGGCCGACTTGATCTCGCGCACCAGCGCCGCGACTTCGTCCAGGCGCACGGCGTCGTTGAATGCATTTGCCTCGGCGAGGCGGCGGCAGGCGTAGTCATACAGCTCGCGCAGGTTTGCCGCGATCTCCCCGCCCTTCTCCATGTCGAGCGCGTCGTTGAGCGCGCCGAGAATGCCGATCGCCTTGCTCACGTTCTCGCCCTTGGGCGCAACTTCGCCGCGCTCCATGCAACCGCGCGCCGCGGCGATGCGCTCGAGCGCGGTCGCGAACAGCGTCTGCACCAGCTTGTACGGGTCTCCGCTCTCGACGGAGCCATAGGCGCCGACGTTGCGGTAGGCGTTGAGATTCGAGGAGGCGGGTCCGTAGCTCATGGTTCGCTCTGCGTCAGCGTGTCTGGTTGTTCAGGGACGTGATCTGCTGCGTGAGAAAGCTGCCGGTGGAACGCAGCTGCGCCACGAGCGTGTCCATTGCGTTGAACTGCGCGCGCAGGCGCTTCTCGACGGAGACCAGCCGCTCGTTGAGTGCCTCGCGCGACTGGCCGATCTCGTCGATGCTCGACTGCAGCCCCTTGGTGCGCGTTTCGATGAGGCCATCGGTCTTGGTGTAGCCCTCGACGAGCGCTGCCAGTCGCACCGCCATGCCGCCGGCGGGGACGGAGTCGCTCGCCGGTGCGGCAAACAGCTTGCCCACTTCGTCGAAGCGCGTGGCGATGAAGCTGTCGAGACGCGTCGAGTTCACCTCGAGCGTGCCGTCGAGCTTGCTGGTGATGCCAATCTCGGCCAGCGTCGAGAACGCGGCGCTGGCGCCGGTCACTGCCGTCGTGCGCTCGCGCGACAGCGCGGTGCGGAAATCTCGCAGCGTCGAGTCGCCGAGGAGCGCCCCACCCACCTTGGTCTTGGCGTCGTACGAGCTCAGACCCTTGATGCTGTTCATGAGCGCGTTGTACGCGGTGACGAAATCGTTCACGGCCTTGGTGGCGGCGGTCTTGTCGTACGTGATCCCGACCGGGGTCGTGACGTCTTGCCCGGACACGCCGAGCAGGTTGAAGGTGATGCCGTCGACCACGCCCGTGACCGTGTTGGTCGCGCTCTCGAACGCGTAGGTATCGACCACGATGCGCGAATCGGCCGCCGGCGCACGCTCGGTGATCGCGGACACGAAGGTCGTGAGCGCGGCGTCGCCGCCCGTCTGCTGCACCGTGATGGCGTTGGCCGCGCCTGTCTTGTTCGAGGTGAGCACCAGGTGCGAGCCGGCCGTCTCGTTGATGATGGTGGCGGTGATGCCGGGATTGGTGCTGGATGAATTGATCGCGTCGCGAATGCCCGCGAGCGTGTTGTTCGTGCTGTCGAGTGCGATCGCAAACGACGCCGCGCCGAGGGTCAAGGTGAGAGTGCCGGTGCCGACCGCGGTGCTCGAGCCGACCACCAGGCCCGAAGCGAGCTTGTGCGCGCTCGCGAGAGCTTCGACCTCGACGTTGTAGGAACCCGGCGCCGCCGTGGAACTGGAGGTGACGGACAGGATCTTCGGATCGCCGACGCTGACCGCGCGGCCCTGGAACTTCGAGAGTTCCTTCAAAGGTTCCAGCGCTTTCTTGAGCGCCTCGAGCGCGCTGCGGAAAGAGCCGTACGCGGAGAGTTTCGCCTGCAGGCCGGCCTCGCGCGTGTCCAGGACCGTGCTCTTGGCGCGGCCCTCGGCTGCGACCAGCCCGGTCACCAGACTATCGACGTCGATGCCAGACCCGATGCCCGAGGAGGTAATGCTCGCCATTGCGTCCGCCTAAGGAGAAAAGCCTGGCCCGGAAAGAGCAAGTTCCATGCCGGGGTATCGGCCGCCGGCGGAGGAACTGAAAAGGGGACATTCACATTTTCGCGGGGACTGTCCCCAGAAAGGGGACTGTCCCCTTTTCCGGAAAATGTGAATGTCCCCTTTTCTCCTAGGCGACGCCCTGGAACAGCACGCCCGCCGCCCGCAGGTTGCGCGCGAGCTTGAGCAGTTCTTCCGGCGGGATCTGGCGCACGATTTCGCCCGTGGAGGGGTTCACGACCGTGATGATCGTGCGCCCGCTGGATTCGTCGACGTGAAAATTCAGGTCGCGCTCGTTGGAGCGCAGGAAGCGGTTCATCTGTTCGATGACCCGGCTGAGGTCGATGGGCTCGGGCGCGGGGCGCGGCTGTGCCGCAGCCGCGGGCACGGACCCGCCGCTCACCGGCAAGGCGTTGCCGCTCGCCGCACTGGCCTCAGTTGCCGATGTGCTCGCCGCGCGGCTTCCTGCCGGCTGGCCTCCGGCTGCGCCGGACACCACATCGATTGTCATGTCCACACCTGTCTGTCAGGGGCCCCGTCTCGATCGATCCGGAACCGAGCGCGCGGAACGCGCTCCTTGTCAGCAGCCCGGGCGTCCTGCCCGGGCAGTGTCCCTGCCGACTGCCGCGCCGGCCGACGGTGAAGTCGGCCGGCGCAGCGTTTCATCCTTGTGTCTTCGTCTTAGCGGAGCAGGCCCAGCACGTTCTGCGGGACCGCGTTCGCCTGGGCCAGAATCGCCACACCCGCCTGCTGCAGGATCTGGGCGCGGGTCAGTGCCGCCGTCTCGGAGGCAAAGTCCGCGTCCTGAATGCGGCTGCGCGAAGCTTCGAGGTTCTCGCTCACCGCCTGCAGGTTGGAGATGGTCGACTCGAAGCGGTTCTGCACCGCGCCGAAGTCGCTGCGCAGGCGGCTGACGGTCGTCAGGGCCGCGTCCACGCGCTGGATGGCCGTGTTGGCAGCCGACACGGTGTTCACGTTGACGCTCGTGAGCGTGCTCGTGTCGAGCGCGATCGAGGTCGTGGTGAAGCCGATCTGCGCCGGCGTGCCGCCGAGCGTGATGTTCTGCGCCGCGCTCAGCGTGACGTTGCCGCGGGTCGTGACCGCAGTGGCGTCCGCAACCGTGGTCTGGATGCCGCCGGCAGCCGCGCCGCCGAAGTCCTGCTCCGCAACGATGTTGCGGCCGTCGACCGTGGACAGCGTCAGGTTGCCGCCCGTGATCGAAGCCGAAACGCCCGTCTGCGCGGAGAACAGGTTGATCTGCGCGCCGATCTGCGCCGCGCTCAGCACGCCGTTGGCCGCCTGGTCATGCGCCGAGAAGACGTTCACGCCGTTGATCACCAGCGAGTAGGTGTCGCCGGCCGCCGTGCCGGTCGTGGCAGCGATCGTGCCCGTCACCGAGTTGGTGGCCGTGGCCGTCAAGCCCGCGACGCCCGCGGAATTGATCGCCTGCACCTTCGCATAGGCGCTGTCGTTGGTCTGGCCAGCGGCCGTACCCGCGACGCTCGCGCCGATGTTCACAGCCGCGCTCGTGCCAACCGCAATGGTGACGCTGCCGCTCGTGAGAACGGTGTTGTCGACGCGGTTCTGGCTGGCCTGGCTGGCGATCTGGCCGATCTGGTCGCCACGCACGCCGGTGGAGAAGTTCACCGACACGGTGTCGCCCACGTTGGCGCCGACCTGGAAGGTGCTGGTGCCGAACGTGCCGTCGAGGACGCGCAGGCCGTTGAACGTGGTCTGCGTCGCGATGCGCGAGATTTCAGAGATACGCTGCTGCACTTCGGCGTCGAGAGCCGCACGGTCCGAAGCGGAGTTCGTGCCGTTCGCCGACTGCACCGCGAGCTCGCGGATGCGCTGCAGGTTGTTGGTCAGCTCGCCCAGGGCGCTTTCCGCGGTCTGCGACAGCGAGATGCCGTCGTTCGCGTTGCGCACGGCCTGGTTCAAGCCGCGAATCTGCGTGGTGAAACGGTTGACGATCGCGAGGCCCGCGGCGTCATCCTTTGCGCTGTTGATGCGCAGACCCGAAGACAGGCGCTGGAGCGCCGTCGCCAGGCTCGACTGCGAAGTCGAGAGGTTCCGCTGAGCGTTCAGCGAAACGATGTTGGTATTGATCACTTGGCCAGTCATTGAAGTCACTCCTGATAAGTCGAGTTACCGGCCCGGTATGGGCCGACCGTGTTCCGGTCATTCCTGTGGGGGCCCTCGCGGGCCGGTAACCACATGCGAAGCAACTTATCGGGAGGGGGGCGGCAATCTTTAGCCGCTGTGCGTCAACAGCTTGCCGCTTATTGGCGGACCTGCATCACAGAATTCGCGGGCGACTTCCCGGCTCGCCGCTGACGCTCGATCGGGCGCGGCCGGGGTGGTCGGGCGACGGGCGTTTGACTTCGAGTACGGCAGCGTGAGATCGAGAACGGTGCCAGGACGTTTGGTCACCTGGGAGCGAGCGTCACCTTAGGTTCCGCGTCGCGAACGATGGGCATCGTTCGCTCGAGTGCTCCCGCGGAGGGCAGCGTGCCTTCGTGAAGACTGCCCTCGACGTGGACCACTGCCAAGCCACACGCCCCAGCCCGTCGCCCGACAGCACCCCGTCCCCGCCCGCTCTCCCGCAGCCGCACGCGGCATGCGCGCGCTTCGTTGAGTTGGTGCCAGCGGGGGGCGGATGGCGCCGAACGAAGAGGCTCGGCATGGAGGAAAGCCGGAAAAGGGGACAGTCCCCATTTCTCCCGCATCCCCTTTTTCCCGTGCCAAACCCTCTTCACGCCGCGTGGGGCGGCTGATGCGTTACTTACTGCTGCCGCAGTAA
>DASTQG010000180.1:0-2285 GCA_035761885.1 Steroidobacteraceae bacterium
CGGCTGATCCGCGCGGCTCCGCCAGCTGACCCCCGGCGGAGCAGCGATAAAGGCCGCAGCGATGCGAATCGCTGCGGCCTTTTTTATGCCGCTCCGCTGAGAAGAGAAGAACGATAAGCCCAGCGCACCTTGTCCGCACACGGGACGTGACCGTTTCGCGCCGCCATCCGGCCAGCGCGCTGGGGTACGTTAGCCCGATGATCAGGACCACCCTCGTCGGCAGTCTTCCCAAGCCGGACTGGCTCGCGGAGCCGGAAAAGCTGTGGGCGCCGTGGCGCCTGCAGGGCGAGGAGCTGCAGCGTGGCAAGGAGCGCGCCGCGCTCGAATGGCTGCGCGCGCAGGAAGAAGCGGGCCTCGATGTGCTCACCGACGGGGAGCAGTTCCGCGTGCACTTCGTGCACGGTTTCCTCGAGAGGCTCGAGGGCATCGACTGGTCCAGAAAGACGAAGATGGGCATCCGCAACAATCGCTACGTCGCGGAAGTGCCCACGGTGACGGCGCCCTTGCGCCGGCCCGCCGCCGTGCACGTCGACGACTTTCGTTTCGTGCGCGCGCACACCCGGCGCGGACTCAAGTTCACCCTGCCCGGTCCCATGACCATCTGCGATACGGTGGCGGACGCCCACTACGGCCGCCGCTCCGACATGGCGATGGCGTTCGCCGAGCTCCTCAACCAGGAGGCACGCGAGCTCGAGGCCGCGGGAGCGGACGTGATCCAGTTCGACGAGCCCGCCTTCAACGTGTTCATGGATGAAGTGAAGGAATGGGGCATCGAGGCCCTGCACCGCGCGCTCGCGGGCCTGAAGTGCACGACCGCCGTGCACATCTGCTACGGCTACGGCATCGAAGCGAACCTGCGCTGGAAGGAATCCCTGGGCGCGCAATGGCGCCAGTACGAGGAGATCTTCCCCGCGCTGAACGCGAGCCGGGTGCACCAGGTGTCGCTCGAGTTCGCCTCCTCGCGCGTGCCCCAGCACCTGCTCGGATTGCTTCCCGACAAGGAACTGCTGGTGGGCGTGATCGGGGTCACCGGCGAGCGCGTCGAGACGCCGGAGGAAGTGGCCGGCGCACTGCGCGAAGCGTTGAAGTACGCGCCGGCCGACCGGCTGCACGCCTGCACCAACTGTGGCATGGCGCCGCTGTCGCGCGAGGTCGCCCTGGCCAAGCTGAAATCGCTCGCGCGCGGCGCCGCCTTGGTGCGAAGCTAGGCGCGGAGCGTTCTCTCGTGGATCTGGGCCTCAAAGACAAGGTCGTGATGATCACCGGCGGCAGCCGCGGGCTGGGCGCCGCGAGCGCGCGCCTGTTCTGTGCCGAGGGGGCACGCGTGGCGCTGGTGGCACGCTCGCTCGAACGCATGAAGACCGTGGTCGAGGAAGTGAAGCACGCCGGGCACGCGGTGCCGCTCATGCACGTGGCCGATCTCACGCAGGAACGAGCGGCCGACGATGCGGCGGAAGCGATCCTGCGCCAGCTCGGGCGCATCGACGTGCTGGTGTCGTGCGCGGGCGCCTCGCAGGGCGGACCGTTCCGCGACATCAGCGACAGCGTGTGGCGCGACAGTTTCGAGCTGAAGTTCATGGGCACGGTGCGCGCACTGCGCGCCGTGCTGCCGATCATGAAGCGCCAGCAATCGGGCCGCGTGGTGCTGGTCGCCGGCAATACCGGCCGTCAGCCGGAGCCGCGCATGCTGCCCGGTGCGACAGCCAACGCCGCGCTCCTGGCACTCACCCGAGGGCTGGCCGAAGAGGTGGCGCCCGACGGCATCGTCATCAACGCCGTCAATCCCGGGCCGACGCGCACGGAACGCTGGACCTCTCTCATGAGCTCGCTGGCGACGCGCAGCGGCCAGAGCGTGGAGCAGGTCGAGGCCGGCTACATCCGCAACATCCCGCTCGGCCGCCTGGGCGAGCCGGCGGAGATCGCGCGCCACATCGTCTATCTCGCCTCCGATGCGGCCGGCAACATGACCGGCGCCTGTATCACGGCCGACGGCGGCGCCACGCGCGTGATCTAGAGAACAACGACAGCACAGGTGATTCGTGACGGATCTGCTCGGCTACCGCAAGCGCATCGGCATCGTCGTGCCCTCGACCAACACCAGCGTGCAGCCGGAAAGCGAGATGCTGCGCCCGCGCGGCGTGACCAACCACATCGCCCGCATCAGCATCAAGGAGCGGCCGCTCACCAGCGAGCAGGCGTTCCTCGAGCACGTGCAGGCGATGCGAGACGGCATGCGCGGCGCCATCGACCAGGTCATGACCTGCCAGCCCGATCACGTGATCATG
>DASTQG010000181.1:0-3936 GCA_035761885.1 Steroidobacteraceae bacterium
ATCGCGCACCAGCAGGCTGCTGTTCGCCTGCACGCGCGCCGGACGCTCCACACGCAGCTCGCGCGACAGCGTGATGAGCCGCCACAGGTTGCGCTGTCCCGGCGTGGTGAACATCAGCACCGAGTGCTTCGCGATCTGGTCCGGCTCCTCCGGTACACCGTTTCGCTCGAGGTAGGAGGGGCTGGCATACAGGCCATACGAGAGCTCGCCGAGCTTGGCGGGCGCGATGTCGCGCTCACTGGGCGGACCCATGCGAATACCCAGGTCGAAACCGTCGTGCGCGAGATCGACCGATCGTGCGCTCAGGTCCACTTCGACCCGCACTTCGGGATAGCGCTCCGCGTAGGCGTGCGTCCAGCGACCCAGCGCAACCAGGGCGAATTCGGGTTCGGTGGAAATGCGCAGCAGACCGCGCGGACTGCCGCGCTGCGTGGCAGCGGTCTGCGCGATGTCTTCGACGCCGGCGAGCACGCCGACGGCGCGCTGGTAGATCTCTTCGCCGATTTCGGTGAGGCGCAGGCGGCGCGTGGTGCGCTCGAGAAGCCTGACTCCCAGCTCGCGTTCGAGGTTGGCGAGCGTGCGGCTCAGCTGGGCCTTGTGCGTATCCATAGCCGCAGCAGCCTTGGTGAAGCTGCCGCTCTGAACGACTCTGACGAACGCGGTGAGCGCGCCGAGATCCATACTGTTGTGAGTATGGACAACAAACCGCAGCGTGTCACGCGTTTTGCCTAGAAGTGCGCTACCAGTTGCTGCGACTCCTTCATCGGATAAAGGGGCCGAAGGCAGGCGGACAGCCGCATGCCGGCCTGCTGCTGCCGGCAATCCAGGGTGCGCTCGCGGCGCTCCGCGGTGCGCAGCTGCCAGCCAGCGGTGGCCGGCTGCGACCAGGTACGCATGAATTCGAGCGTGACAGTCGCGATATCGACGTCCGCGGAAGTTGCGCCATACGCGGGCGGAAAGCGCACCTCTTTCTGTGGAATCGTGTGCCCGCCGCCGTGGATCGTGTAGAGCTGGATGGAGGGCAGCTGCGCGGAGCGCCAGATCTCGAACTCCACCGTAGTGCGGCCATCGCCGTCGCGATCGCCGAGCGACGAGACCATGCCCGCGCCCTTGTAGCCGGCGAGCTGCGCGAATGCTGCAGCGGTCGCGCGCGCCGACTCGCTGCTCCCGAGCGGGCGGCCGTCGAGCATCTTCGAAGCGCCGCCCATGTAGGGCGCGATCGGGTCAGCGGTGCCCGCGACGAACAACGCATGCACCGGGCGAGAACCCATGGCACACAACGATTCACTGACCAGGGGCATCTGCGCGCCGATGGCCAGGAACCCGTCGACCGCGTTCGGGCGTTCCAGCGCCAGGCGCATGGCCATCTGGCCGCCGTTGGAAAAGCCCCCGACCAGCACCCGACCCTTGGGAATGCCATATCGGGTCCGGACCGTGTGGATAACCTCTGCAAGGAAGCTAACGTCGTCGATATTGTGCGTTTTGGCCGGAAATAGCGGCGTACGTCGGCAATCGTTCCAAGTCTTGCCAAATCCCTCCGCATACACGACGACCCATCCGGCCTGCTCGGCCAGACGCTCGAACCCGTAGCCGGTCAATGCCCGCATCTGCTCAGCGTCGCTGCCCGCTCCATGCAGCAGGAGCACCAGGGCCGAAGGGCGATCCTGCGGATGAACCAAGGCAGCGCGCTGCCCGTGGCTGGTCTCGAACACCAGGCGCTCGAGCTCCACCGGGGCGGCCTGCGCAACCGAGCGTGCGGCAGCGAGTGCCAGCACGGTCATCCAGATCATCGAGATCATCCAGAGTCGTCGTCGCACGTCGTCTCTCCCTCGGCGCCAATGGCGGCTCGTGTGGGAAGTCTGGGGCGCGAGGGGGTTGCCGCGCGTGAATCGAAAGTCCCGACTTGCAGGCTGCGCAGGGGACAGTTGTCCCCTGACGAAAGTCGGTGGGCCGGACTGTGCCCTGCTTCAGACGGGGCGGCTGTTCGTTTCTTGCTCTGTCACTGCAGCGCTGCGCGGGCGCGCACGATCGCCTGCGCGCGACTGTTGACGCCGAGCTTGTCGAAGATGCGGATGAGGTGATTGCGCACGGTCTTGTCGCTGATCGAGAGCTGCGCGGCGATCTGCCGGTTGGCCAGTCCCTGCGACACGAGCTCGAGGACTTCACGCTCGCGCCCCGTGAGCGCATCGAAGGTCTGCGGCACGGGCGTCTGCACCGCGCCGAGCCCCATGAAGCGCAACACCGCTTCCTGGAAGCGAGGCCAGGCGGGCTCGTTCTCCAGCAGGACGTGGTTGCGGCTGTCGAGCGTCTCCAGTCGCGCGCCCGCAATGTCGGCTGCCAGCAGGCGCCCCGCCTCGTAGGGCACGAGCGCATCGCCACGCACGTGCAACACCAGCGTGGGCACGCGCAGCTCCTTGAGCCTGTGCCGCACATCGACGCGCCCGAACTCGCGAAACAGCCGCGCCGCGTTTGCCGGGCGGCACGACAAGCGCTGCAGCTCGTTGAAGTTCGCGTCCTGCTCCTCCGTCGCCTCGGGCATGAAGAGCGTGGTGAAGAGTTGGCGGAACGCCGGATTGCGCGCACCCCATCCCATCTCGATGATTTCCGAGAGCGCGTTCCACTGCCGGGCTTCGGCCTCAGTCCCACGCGCGCGAATGCCGCCAGCGAAAGCGCCGTAGAGGATCAGCTTCTCGACGCGCTCCGGATGACGCACGGCGTACTCGATCGCCACCGCCCCGCCCTGCGACATGCCGAGCAACGTGAACTTGTCCAGGCGCAGCTCGTCGACGACGGCCTCGAGATCCTCGACCCATCGGTCGAAGGAGAGATCGGCGGCGTCCCAATCCGACAGGCCGCAGCCGCGCTCGTCGTAGCGCACCAGGCGCGTGCGCTGAGAGAAGAAGCGCAGCCAGTGCTGCCAGGCCGGCGAGGTCAGGTCGTGCTCGACATGGGTGAGCCAGTTGGCGGCCTTGACCACCACCGGGCCCTGCCCCGTCGTGGCATAGGCGATGCGCACGCCGTCGGGCGCCCGCGCGAATCCGATCTGCTGCTTCATAGAGAACGGCGGACCATAGCGACCGGGCGCCCGGGCCGCCAGCATCGCAGGTTGGGCGCGCGACCGGGGATCCGCCCTCATGCGCCCGGGCCACCCGGATTGGTCGCAGTGCGGTAAACAATCTGCGGCCGTAGCGCGGTGCTGTCGATGCCCCCGTTTCCGTTGGGGTGGGGGTATCTGCGCTATCATTCGCGCCCCGTTTTTCATGGACCTGCGTGGAGTTACGCCGTGGCCACCGCCCCCGATCTCGCCCCGAAGAAGAAGTCTTCGCCCTCCGCGCTCAACCCGCTCGACCTGTACGACGTACGTGGCCTGCTGAGCGAAGACGAGCAGATGGTCCAGGACACCGTCGGGCGCATGGTCGACGAGAAGGTGTTGCCGATCATCGGCGAGTGCTTCGAGCAGCATCGCTTTCCGCGCGAGATCGTGAAGGACCTGGCCGAGCTCGGCCTGCTCGGTGTCTATCTCAAGGGCTACGGCTGCGCCGGCCTCAACGCGGTGAGCTACGGGCTCATCTGCCAGGAGCTGGAACGCGGCGACTCGGGCGTGCGCAGTTTCGTGTCCGTGCAGACCAGCCTGTGCATGTATCCGATCTACACGTACGGGACCGAGGCGCAGAAACAGAAGTACCTGCCGGGCATGGCACAGGGCGACATCATCGGCTGCTTCGGCCTCACCGAGCCGCACGGCGGCTCGGACCCGGCCAACATGAAGACCCACGCGAAAAAGAAGGGCAAGGACTGGGTGCTGAACGGCGCGAAGATGTGGATCACCAACGGCAGCATCGCCGACGTCGCGGTGGTGTTCGCGCGCACGGACGACGGCATTCGAGCGTTCCTCGTCGAGAAGGGCATGAAGGGCTTCGCCCCGCGGGCGATCGA
>DASTQG010000182.1:0-7058 GCA_035761885.1 Steroidobacteraceae bacterium
ATCGACATCGAGATCGGCTCGCGCCATCCCGAGCTCATCGAAACCGCGACCGTCGCCATTCGCGAAACGCTCGCCGCCATCCCCGGCGTGCTGAACATCGAGGACGACCGGCCGCTGTCCGGGATCGAGTGGAAGATGGACGTCGATCGCGCGCAGGCGGCGCGCTTCGGCGCCGACGTGACGCTGGTCGGCAGCACGATCCAGCTCGTCACCAACGGCGCACGCGTGGGCGAGTACCGGCCGGACGATGCGGACGAGGAAATCGACATCCGGGTGCGCTTCCCCTACGACGCGCGCAGCCTGGACCAGGTGGATCAGCTGCGAGTCATGACCAGCCAGGGGCTGGTGCCGCTTTCGAGTTTCGTCACGCGCACCGCCACGCAGAAGGTGAGCACGCTCAACCGCACGGACCTGCGCCGCACGATGCACGTGCGCGCCGATCTCGCGCCCGGAGTGCTGGAGCAGGACGTGGTGCGCCAGGTGCGCGCGCAGCTTCCCGGGCTGAACCTCGATCCGCGCGTGGACGTGCAGTTCAAGGGCAACACGCGCGAGCAGCAGGAAGCGCAGAACTTCATCTTCATCGCCTTCCTGGTCGCGCTCGGCATGATCGGCGTGATCCTGGTGCTCGAGTTCAACAGCATCTACCAGACGCTGCTGATCCTCACCGCCGTGCTGTTCTCGATCGGCGGCGTACTGCTCGGGCACCTGCTGACGTTGCAGCCCTTCGGCACCGTGATGAGCGGCATCGGCCTCATCACGCTCGCGGGCATCGTCGTGAGCAACAACATCGTGCTCATCGACACCTACAACCTGCTGCGCAAGGATGGCATGGCGCCGCTGGAGGCGATCCTGCGCACCTGCGCGCAGCGCCTGCGCCCGGTGCTGCTCACCAAGATCACGATGATCCTGGGCCTGCTGCCGATGGTATTCGGCATCACCGTGGACATTCCGGCGCGCCACGTCACGATCGGCGGGCCGTCGGCGCAGTGGTGGACGCAGCTGTCCGCGTCGGTGGTGGGCGGGCTGATCTTCGCCACGATCCTGACGCTCGTGTTCACACCTTCCCTGCTGCTCGCCCAGGCCCGCTACGGCGAGTGGCGCGAACGGCGTCGCGCCGCGCGCGCCGCCCCGCAGGCTCAGCCAGAACCTGTTTGACTACGCCCCTCGCGAATTCCGGCCGCACGGACAACTTTACCCCCCATGGTCCGAGCCGGAGTTCGCGAGGCGGCGCTTTCCTCAGCTGCCGTAGTTCATGCGCAGCAATGACGGACGCCCCAGCGTCGGCACCGTCACCACGTAGACCGTCCCGTACTCCGCGTCCGGAATCTCAGGAATGTCCGGCTGGCGCGACAAGCGGCGCGCGAGCTCTGGAATCGTGTTGCTGTGGCCCACGACCAGCACCGTTCGTCCCCGAAAATCGCGGCGGATGTGTCCGATGATCGCATCGTAGTCGCTCGCCCCGATCACGGCTGGTTGGATGCCGAGCCGTGCGGCGAGCGGCGCCGCCGTGCGTTGCGAGCGTCGCGTGTCGCTCACCACGATGCCGGCAATCCGCCCCGCTCCTTCCCGATCACCGAAAGTCCGCGCGAGCGCCTGCGCGCGCTGGTCTCCCGCTTCGGTGAGCGGCGGATCCTCGATCGTCCCGAGCTCCTTCTCGGCATGGCGCACCAGGACCACGGTCGTGGTGGTCATCGAGGCGACGAACACCGCCAGCACCGCCAGCAGCACGATGGCGATGAGCGCGGCGAGCCAGATAGGGGTGAGGAGCGGCCGGCGGCGCAGCTCCGCGTGTTCCTTCTTCATGGGCTGCGCATACTACACCCTCGGCGCACGGCACTTCAGCTGAAGAGTCCGCCCTGATATAAGACACACCTTTCAACGACGCCGGCAGGAGTTCGTCATCGTGAGAATGTCCTTGAGGAAACTGGCATCGGCGGTGAGCGCGGCGGCCCTGACGGCCGGCTGCGCAGCCCAGAGCAAAACGGAAGAGCCGGTGGAGCGCATCGCGCCGGTGACGAATCCGTACCCTTCCACGTACAAGCCGGCGGCCAGCCCGCCCACGCTCCTTCGCAATGCCACGGTGCTCACGGGCACGGGCGAACGGCTCGATGGCGCGGACGTGCTCATCGTCGAAGGTCGCATCAGCGGCGTGGGCCGCGGGCTCACGGCGCCGCAGGGCGCGCGTGAAGTCGATGCGAGCGGCAAGTGGGTCACTCCCGGCCTCATCGACGTGCACTCTCATCTCGGTGTCTATCCCACCCCGCAGGTGCGCGCGCATTCCGACGGCAACGAGGCAACCAATCCGGTCACCGCGAACGTGTGGGCCGAGCATGCGGTGTGGCCGCAGGATCCGGGTTTCACCGCGGCGCTGGAAGGCGGCATCACCAGCCTGCAGATCCTGCCGGGCTCGGCGAACCTCATGGGCGGACGCGCGGTCACGCTCAAGAACGTGCCCGCGGTGACCTACCAGGGCATGAAATTCCCCGGCGCGCCGCAGGGCTTCAAGATGGCCTGCGGCGAGAACCCCAAGCGCGTCTACGGCGGACGCGATCAGTTCCCCGGCACCCGCATGGGCAACATTGCGGGCGACCGCGCGCAGTGGGCCGAGGCGCAGGAATACCTGCGCGACCTGGCCGAGTACGAGCGCAAAGTCGCCGCCAAGGAGAAAGACGCCAAGCCCGTGAAGCGCGACCTGCGCCTGGACACGCTCGCCGGCGTGCTCAAGGGCGAGATCCTCGTGCACCAGCACTGCTACAGGGCCGACGAGATGGCCATCATCATCGACATGGCGAAAGAGTTCGGCTATCGCGTGTCCGCGTTCCATCACGGCACCGAGGCCTACAAGGTCTCCAACCTCCTCGCCGAGAACGGCGTGTGCGGCGCGCTGTGGGCGGACTGGTGGGGCTTCAAGATGGAGTCCTACGACGGCATCCAGGAGAACCTCGCGATCGTGGACGCGGCCCCCAACGGCTGCGCCATCGTCCATTCGGATTCCTCGGAAGGCATTCAGCGCCTGAACCAGGAAGCGGCCAAGGCCATGGTGCACGGCCGGCGCGCGGGATTCGACATTCCTCCGGAGCGCGCGATCAAGTGGGTGACCAGCAACCCCGCGCGCGCGCTCGGCATCCTGGAAAAGACGGGCACGCTCGAAGCCGGCAAGCAAGCGGACGTCGTGGTCTGGAACCGCGACCCGTTCAGCGTGTACGCGCTTGCCGAGCTGGTGCTGATCGACGGCGTGGTGCAATACGATCGTTCCAAGCCGACACCGCCCAGATCCGATTTCATTCTCGGGCAGCCGGCCGCTGCGGGGGTGAGCCCATGAAGCGCCTGCACCTCATCGGCTTCGCGCTCGCGAGCCTGTGTGCCGTCGGCGGCGCGCACGCGGCGAGCGTCCTGATTCGCAATGCGACGGTTCACACGCAGACTTCCGCCGGCGTGCTGAAAGGCACGGACGTGCTGATCGAAGACGGCGTGATTTCGGCGATCGGCGCGAGCCTCGCCGCGGGCGATGCGCAGGTCATCGACGCAAAGGGGCAGCCGCTCACGCCGGGATTGTTCGGCGGCCTGTCGAATCTCGGCGTGCACGAGATCGGCCTGGACCCGGGCACCGAGGATGGGACGCTGCGCATGAACTCCATGCGTCCGGAGTTCGACGTCACCAAGGCGTACAACCCGGACTCGGTGATCGTGGGTGTGAACCGCGTCGGCGGGATCACCTTCACCGCGCTCGTGCCCGTGCCGGACGCAGGCGGTTCGATCATCGCCGGTGAAGGCGCGATCATGCAGCTCGACGGCACCTCGCGCACTCACTCGCGCATCCTGTTCGTGCAACTCGGCGGAGCAGTCAACGAGCTGTCGGGCGGCAGTCGCGCGGGCCAGTTCATGCTCCTGCGCCAGGCGATCTTCGAGGCCCGCAATCCGAACGCGTTCGCCGAAGGCGACGAGCGCCTGCTCACCCCGTTCGGCCGCCAGGTGCTGAAGGAATTCCTGGACGGCGCAGGCGTCATCGTGTTCGACGTCGATCGCGCTGCCGACATCCGCCAGGTGCTCGACCTGGCCAGGCGCGAGAAGCTGCGCATCGCCCTCGCGGGTGCGGCGGAAGCCTGGCGGGTCGCGCCCGAGCTCGCGAGCGCGAAGGTACCGGTGCTGATCGATGCCCTGGAGAATCTGCCCTACAGCTTCGATTCCATCGGCGCCACGCTCGAGAACGCCGCGCGCCTGGAAAAGGCCGGCGTGCGCGTCGCCTTCACCATGGACAGCGTCGAGCCGCACAACCTGCGCAAGCTGCGCCAGGTCGCGGGCAACGCGGTGGCGCACGGCATGAGCTGGGATGCGGCGCTGGCCGGGATCACGCGCGTGCCCGCGGAGATCTTCGGCGTCGACAAGGGCGTCGGTACCATCGAGCGCGGGCGGCGTGCGGACCTGGTGCTCTGGAGCGGCGATCCTCTCGAGGTGACCTCGCTGGCGGAGCGCGTGTTCGTCGATGGCGCGCTGCAATCGGACCGCTCGCGCCAGATGGACCTGCGCGATCGCTACGTCGAGCGCGTGCGCGCCGGCAACGCGCGCTGAGCCACGGAGTACCGATGCGTGTCACGATAAAGCGCCGTCTCCTCGCTGGCGCTGTCTGCATGATTTTCGCGGCGGGGCTGCAGGCAGCCCCCACGCCGCTGCAGCAGCTCTTCGACGACGAGTGGGCGGCGCGCATGCGCGATGAGCCGCTGTTCGCCACGCAGTCTGGCGTGAATACTTACAACGACAAGCTGCCCTCGGTGACGCCGGCCGACTACGACCGCCGGCTGCGCCAGGACCGGGAGTTCCTCGCCCGCCTTCAGGCGCTCGACCGGGCCGCGCTCGATTCGCAATCGCAGCTCAACTACGACCTGTTCGGGTTCGTGCTGGAGCACCGCATCGCCCTGGCGCCGTTTCGGGGGTACCGGATCCCGATGCTGAGCGACGAGGGCTTTCACATCGAAGTGACGCGCATGACCGAGGGCGTGCTGATGCGGCGCGCCAGGGACTACGAGGACTACCTGGCGCGTCTGCGTGCGTTGCCCACGTACTTCGCCCAGAACATCGCCAACATGCGCCAGGGCGCGAAGGACGGCTTCACGCTGCCGGCGGAGATCCTGCCGGGCATCGTCGCGGTCATCGACGGTCAGCAGATCACGGACGCGAAGCAGACCCCGTTCTACAAGCCATTCGCGGGCATGCCGGACACGATCGCGGCCGCGGACCAGGCGCGCCTGCGCGCCGAGGGCGAAGCGGTGATCTCGAAGGAAGTGGCGGGCGCGTATCGCGATCTGCGCAGGTTCATGCACGAAAGCTACGTGCCGGCCGCGCGCGGGACCATCGCCGCGTACGCGCTGCCGCAAGGCCAGGCCTACTACACCGCGCTGGTCCGCTATTTCACCAACCTCGACGTGACGCCCGAGCAGGTGCACGAGATCGGTCTCGGTGAGGTGAAACGCATCCGCGCCGAGATGGACGCGATCATCGCCCAGGTCGGGTTCAAGGGCACCTTCCCGGAGTTCCTCGCATTCCTGCGCACCGATCCGCAGTTCTACGCGAAGAGTCCGGAGGAATTGCTCAAGGAAGCCTCGTACATCGCCAAGCAGGTCGACGGTATGTTGCCCGCGTACTTCGGCAAGCTGCCGCGCCTGCCCTACAGCGTGCAGCCGGTGCCCGCGGAGATCGCGCCGAACTACACGACGGGCCGCTACTCGCCTCCGCCGATCGGCGGCACGAAGGGCGGTGAGTACTGGGTCAACACTTATGCGCTCGACAAGCGCCCGCTGTACGTGCTCGCGGCGCTCACGCTGCACGAGGCTGTACCGGGCCACCATCTTCAGGGTGCACTGGCGCGCGAGCTGGAGAACGTGCCCGCCTTCCGGCTCGACCTGTATCCGCACGCCTTCGGCGAAGGCTGGGGCCTGTACTCCGAAAAGCTCGGCAAGGAAATGGGGCTGTACAAGACGCCCTACGAGGAGTTCGGCCGCCTCACCTACGAGATGTGGCGCGCCTGCCGGCTGGTCGTCGACACCGGCATGCACGCGAAGAACTGGACGCGCCAGCAGGCGCTCGACTATCTGGGCGAGAACACGGCGCTCTCGCTGCACGAAGTGCGCACCGAAATCGATCGCTACATCGCCTGGCCTGGGCAGGCGCTCGCGTACAAGATGGGCGAGCTGAAGATCCTGGAATTGCGTGAGCGGGCGCGAGAGGCCCTCGGAGAGAAGTTCGACATCCGCGCGTTCCACGATGCGGCGCTGGCCAACGGCGGGGTGCCCCTGCCCATCCTCGAGAAGCAGATCTATCTCTACATCGAGGCCGCGCGCAAGGCGCCGCCGGGCATCGCTACTTCGCCCGGCGAAAAGTGAGGTTGTAGCGCAGCTCGCCGGTGACCGGATGCTGCGCGTACCCGAGCTTGCGCACGCCGTGATAGCCCGCGCGTGCGCCCCCGCCCCACACCAGCACGTCGCCGTCCTCCACCGCGATCGCGATCGGCTTGCCGGTGCGCTTCTCGCCCCACCACGCGAACTCGGCCGGCACGCCGATCGACACCGACACGATCGGATGGCTCATGTCGGCCTCGTCGTAATCACGGTGAGTGCCGAGCTGAGCGCCGGGCTCGTAGCGATTGATCAGGCACGCATCGGGCTGAAAACCCGCAAAGCCGCCTTGCCGGGCTGCACGGGCCGCGAGATCGGCGAACAGCGGCGGTAGCGCGGGCCACGGCTGGCCTGTTTTCGGATCGCACGCGACGTACTCGTATCCCCGCTCGTCGCTGTGCCAGCCCCACTCACCGCAGTTGGTCATCGCGACCGACATCCTCCCCCCACCCCGGGTGGCGAGGTGCCGGAACGGCGCGCGCAGGGCGATGGCCTGGATTGCGTCGATCAGCGGCCCGGTCGGAGCCGCGAATCCGGGCAGGAGTGTCAGTTCGGGAGCGATGTGCTCCACGGCGTCGCGTTGGCGACTGAACAGGTTGCCCTGAAATATTGGCTGGGACATGGGTTGGTGGGAGGTGCCGGGGTTGCCTTATTGGCGATATTTGCCGG
>DASTQG010000183.1:0-4286 GCA_035761885.1 Steroidobacteraceae bacterium
CGCATCCGGACCTAGGCGAGACGGGCGAGGTGGAGGTCGCCAACTACCAGTTCGTCCTGGAGTTTGGCGACTTCGCGATGAGCGTGGATCTGCCGCCCGAGATCACCGAGTTCGGGATTCCCACGGCGTTGCTCGAGCTCGACGATGAGTTCAAGTTCGAGATCGTGGTCCGTGCCGAGAGCGACAACCAGACTGCAGTGGAAAGCTGCTTTGAGACCGGCTAGCCATTCGTCATGGCTGAGCGGCGCGGCGGCGGTGCTCGTGGGTGCCGGTCTGGTGCTGTGCGCGTCTGTTGCGCGCCAGCTGGCTTCAACCGGCACACCACCCGCCGCGTCGCGCTCGTTCATCCTCGAGCCCCGCCGAGTTCGTGAGCTCGTTTCCGGCGCGCCATCGCAACTGTCGCGCAACCGAGCCGTCGTCGATACCGCGGGCGGCGTTGCCGCCCGCCTCGATAGCGTGCTCGAACTACTGGTGGACGGGGACGAGGGGGCCGCCGCGACGTTGGCGGCTATGGCGGTCGGAGACTCCAGTTCCCTGGTACGCGAGGAGGCGGTGGCCGCGCTGGGTGACGTCGGCGGCTCCATCGCCTCTCAGGCTCTGATACAGGCGCTCAGCGATCCCGACGCTCGGGTGAAGGAAGCTGCTGTGCGCGCGTTGGCCCACTTGGCGAGCGACGACGCAGTGCGGGCGCTGAGCATCGCGCTGAGCGACCCCGAGCCCTCACTGCGGGGCGCCGCGGTCGATGCGCTTGCCGACATCGGGTCGCACGCAGCGGTCGAAGCGCTGCGCGTGGCCGCGAGGGATGAGAGCAGTGCGGTACGTGAAGCGGCAGGGAGTTACCTGGCCGAGCTCACGAGGTGACTCGCTATTTCTCGCTCTCGATGAGCGCGTACGCCGAGTGGTTGTGGATCGACTCGAAGTTCTCCGACTCCACCGTGTACGCCAGCACGCGCTCGTCGTTGTTCAGCCGCACCGCGACGTCGCGCACGATGTCCTCGACGAACTTCGGGTTGTCGTAGGCGCGCTCGGTCACGTACTTCTCGTCCGGACGCTTGAGGATTCCGTACAGCTCGCACGAGGCCTCTTCTTCGGCGATCTCGATCAGCTCCTCGATCCACAGGTGTTCGCGGATCTTGGCCGTGATCGTGATGTGCGAGCGCTGGTTGTGGGCACCGCGCTCGGAGATCTTTTTCGAGCAGGGGCACAGGCTGGTCGCCGCCACTACCACCTTCACCCAGATATCGGTGCGCCCGTCACGCCGTTCGCCGATGAGCGAGGCGCGGTAGTCCATGAGGCTTTCCACGCCCGACACCGGCGCCTTCTTCATCACGAAGTAGGGAAACGTCATCTCGATGTGCCCCGCGTCGGCGTCCAGGCGCGCGGTCATCTCCTCGAGCATCGAGCGGAACGAATCCACCGAGATCTCGCGCTCGTGGTGGTGCAGGATCTCGATGAAGCGCGACATGTGCGTGCCCTTGAAGTTGTGCGGCAGGTTCACGTACATGTTGAAATTCGCGATCGTGTGCTGCTCGCCCGCGGAGCGGTCCTTCACCCGCACCGGGTGATACACGTCCTTCACGCCCACGCGGTTGATCGGGATCTGCCGCGTATCGGCGCGGCTCTGCACGTCCTCGATCGAGCCCGGTGCGGGCTTGTGGGATTTGGTGGCGGGCATGTCCATGAGAAATCTCTGCTGTGTGTCGGTGATGCCAGGCGTAATGCTGCGGGGGAGCGCCAGGTTTCGCGCTTTCCGTCAGGCGGAGGCGGGCGCGACGCGTGCGAGTCCGGGCTGGCTCCAGAAGCGCTCCACGGCGGCCTCGAGGCTCGCCAGATCCAACCCCGCCATGCTCAGACAGTCCTCGCGCGAGCCGTGTTCCACGAAACGGTCGGGAATGCCGAGCTGCAGCAGCGGCATCTGCACGTTCTGTGCGGCGAGCTCCTCCGCCACGGCGCTGCCAGCGCCGCCGGCCACGGCATTCTCCTCGATGCACACGAACGCACTGTGGCGCGCGGCGAGGCGAGCAATCATGTCCGTATCGAGAGGCTTCACGAAGCGCATGTTCACCAGGGTGGCGTCGAACCGTTCGGCGAGCTTTTCGCCCGGCGCGACCATGGTGCCGAATGCCAGGATTGCAAGACCGCTGCGCCCGTCGCGGCGCAGCTGCGCCCGCCCCACGGGCAGGGCCGTCATCGTTTCCTGCACGGCAACGCCAGGGCCCTGGCCGCGCGGGTAGCGCACCGCGCAGGGCTGATCGAGCGTCGTGGCCGTGTACAGCATCTGACGGCACTCGTTCTCGTCGGCCGGCGTCATCACCACCATGTTCGGCACGCAACGCAGGAAGCTCAGGTCGTAGCTGCCCTGGTGCGTCACGCCGTCGCTGCCGACGAGTCCGGCGCGATCGACGGCGAACACGACCGGGAGCTTCTGTAGCGCCACGTCGTAGTAGCGATCGGGAAAGCGTTTCTCGAACTCGACCAGTCCCGAGCCCTCGCGCATCGCGGGCGTGATGCCGACGATGCGCGGATCGCGCTCTGCGATGTCGCACAGCCACTGGCCGAAGACCTGCGAGTAGGTCGGGCCGCTCGCCTTTTCCTTGTAGATCGTGCCGCTCACCGGGTCGAACGGACCGGGACCGTGCCACTTGATGGGATCGGCCTCCGCCGGCGGATAGCCCTTGCCCTTGCGCGTGACCACGTGCAGGAACTGCGGTCCCTTGAGCTTGCGCAGGTTGCGCAGCGTGCTCACCAGCGCCTTGAGGTCGTGGCCGTCGATCGGACCGATGTAGTTCCAGCCCATCTCCTCGAACATCGTGCCCGGCAGCACCATGCCCTTCATGTGCTCCTCGGAGCGGCGCGCCAGCTCCCACACCGAGGGCATCTGGCGCAACACCTTCTTGCTGCCTTCCTTCAGGTGCGCATACACCTTGCCGGAGAGTACGCGCGCGAAGTAGTTGGACATCGCGCCGACGTTCTCCGAGATCGACATGTCGTTGTCGTTGAGGATCAGCAGGAGGTTCGTGTCCAGGCTCCCCGCGTGGTTGAGCGCTTCGAAGGCGAGGCCTGCGCTCATCGCGCCGTCGCCGATCACGGCCACCACGCGGCGCTGCTCGCCCATTTGTGCCGCGCCGATCGCCATGCCGAGCGCGGCGCTGATCGACGTGCTCGAATGTCCCACGCCGAAGGTGTCGAACACGCTTTCGGCGCGCGAGGGAAACGGCGCGAGGCCGTCCTTCTGCTTGATCGTGTGCAGCCGCTCGCGGCGGCCGGTGAGCACCTTGTGCGGGTAGGCCTGGTGGCCGACGTCCCAGACGATGCGGTCGACCGGCGTGTCGAATATGTAATGCAGGGCGATAGTGAGCTCCACCGTGCCCAGGCCTGCGGCGAAGTGCCCGCCGCGCGTGGCGACGGTCTGGATCAGGAACTCGCGCAGCTCCGCGGCGAGCTTGGGCAGCTGCGCGGCCGTGAGCTTGCGCAGGTCCGCGGGGGCGCGGATCTGATCGAGCAGGGGATAGGCGGCGGCGCGGGGAGCGGAATCGACCGCCTTGGGATCTCGGTCCATGGATTGCAGTTTACCGGAAAAGGGGACAGTCCCTTATTTATGCCGCTCCGCTGACGAGGCAGAGACGAAGGTGGACCGACCCCGCTTGGATCAGGTGTCGCGCGCGATCACGAAATCCGCGAGCCAGCGCAACTCGCCGGCGCCCGGCCCGAACCCGGCGAGCGCCTCGACCGCGCTCGCGTGCAATTGCAGGCAGCGCTGTTTCGCCGCTTCCATGCCCAGCACGCTCGGATAGGTCGGCTTGTTCTTGGCGCGATCGGCGCCGGTGGGTTTGCCGAGCGTGTCGGGATCGCCTTCCACGTCGAGGATGTCGTCCTGGATCTGGAACGCGAGTCCGATCCGCGTGGCGAACGTTTCCAGCATCGCCAGTTGCGCGGCGCCCAGCCGCGTGGCTGCGGCGGCGGCCATCAGCACACTCGCACGGATCAGCGCGCCGGTCTTGCGAGCGTGCATCTCCTCGAGCTCTGCGACGCTCAGCTGGCGTCCGACGGCGGCCAGGTCCAGCGCCTGGCCTCCGGCCATTCCGTTCGTGCCGCTCGCCTCGGCCAGCAACTCGATCATGCGCACGCGCACCGCCGGATCGGTGCCCATCGAGGCATCGCTCGCGAGAATGCGGAAAGCGAGCACCTGCAATGCATCGCCCACGAGAATCGCGGTGGCTTCATCGAACGCCTTGTGACAGGTCGGCCGTCCGCGCCGCAGGTCGTCGTTGTCCATCGCCGGAAGG
>DASTQG010000184.1:0-13827 GCA_035761885.1 Steroidobacteraceae bacterium
GCCCGCGCAGGAACTGGAGGATCGGTCGCGGCCCTGGGCCACCATGCTCGCCGGATTCTTCCGCCAGACGCCGTGGCTGCCGTGGATGAAGATGGGCCGCAGCGCGATCCAGGGAGTGATGTTCGCGCGCTCGCACAGCTACAAGGTCACCGGCGGCGTCGACAACATTCCCGCCGTGGTGCGCGAGCGCCTGGAACGCGATCATCCCGACATGCTGCAAGCGCCGACGGACTGGGAGGACGGACCCATCGGCAGCACCTGGGGCTACTACGCCTCCGTCGTTCCGCCCGAGAATCCCATGTATCGAAAGCAAGACCGAAAGGAAAAGCCATGACGCTGAAAGTGCGCCGTGTCGCGATCGTTTCTCTGCTCGGCGGCGCCGTGGTGGGCGCGGCATCGCTGGTTGCGAGCCTGCCCGCGGCGGCGCAGTCCAAACCGGCCGGCAAGATGTCCGCGCCGATCCTGTTTCGCGACGCGAGTAGCGCCGCGGGCATCGCCGACCTCGCGGTGAATGCGACCGGGCCCGCCTTCGCCGACTTCGACGAGGACGGCGACATCGACATCCACGTTCCAGTGGAGGATCTCAGCCAGGGGCTGAACGACAGACTGTGGCGCAACGATGGCAAAGGCGTCTTCACCGATGTCGCCGCGCAGTTCGGCATCGCGCACGCCGGAAGCCTGAGCCGCGGCGCGGCCTGGGGCGACTACGACAATGACGGCGACCAGGACCTGGCGCTGGCGACCATGCCTTCGAGCGGGCGGCCGGTCACGCAGGTGCCGACCTCGCTGTTCAAGAACCTTCTGAAGGAAACCGGCAAGCCCGGGTTCGAGAACGTGACGCGCGCGGCCGGACTCATGCGCAAGGGCAACGCCAACGACGAGAAGATCGGCGGCGTGGGCGACACTGGCGCCGGTGTGGGCTGGGCTGACTACGACAACGACGGCGATCTGGACCTGTACTGGAAGTGCGCCGATTCGCCGGTGGAGAACGCGCTGTTTCGCAACAACGGCGACGGCACCTTCGCCGAGGTGACCGACGTGGCGGGCGTGAACGTCAAGGGACGCGTGGAACGCAAGAACTCGCAAGGCTCGCCGAACTGGAGCGACTTCGACCAGGACGGCAAGATCGACCTGCTGGTGACGAACGAAGCCGACAGCAAGGTCTTCTTCCGCAACAACGGCGACGGCACGTTCGCCGACATCACGCGCAGTCGCAAGCCGCCGAGCGCGTTCCCGTTCACCAACCCGGGCAACACCACGGGTGCCTGCGTCGCGGACGTCGACAATGACGGCGACTTCGACGTCTACCTCGCCAATGCGGACCAGGCGAACCGCCTCATCCTGAACCGCCTCAAGGAGACCGGCGCGCTCACGTTCGAGGACGTGACCATGCGTTCGGGCGCGGCGGGCCGCGCCTCCGGCGCTCGCGGCTGCGTGATCGCGGATTTCGACAACGACGGCTGGCAGGACATCTACGTGAACAACGGCGGGCTCTCCAACGTCCTGATCAACGACATGCTCGCCGACTTTCCGCCGTTCGTGCAGTTCTACATCGCGTGGGAGCCGGCGCAGAACCTGCTCCTGCGCAACAACGGCAACGGCACCTTTACCGAGGTGACGCAGGGCTCGGGCGCGGAGAGCCTGGGAGTTGGCAGCGGTGTGGGCGCCGCCGACGTGAACGAGGACGGTTTCCCGGATCTGTTCGTCACCAATCGCACCTACTACAGCGCCGGCAAGCGCGTGAGCGAGCCGGGACAGAGCCGCCTGTTCCTCGGCAACCCGAACGCCAATCAGTGGGTGCGCATCGACCTGCGCGGACGCGTGAGCAATCGCAACGGCTACGGTGCGCGCGTGAAGATCGTGGCGGGCGACCTGGTGCAGTATCGCGAGCACACCAGCGCACACGGCTACAACTCGACCAACGACCCGCGCCTGCTGGTCGGGCTCGGCAACCGGCAGAAGATCGAAGAGATCGAGGTCACCTGGCCGAGCGGCGCGGTGCAGAAGGTGAAGAATCCGAAGGCGCGCACCACGGTGCGCATCGTCGAGCCAGAGAAGAAGAAATGAGCCCCGCGCGGCTCGCGGTGTCGTTCATCGCCGGCTACATCGTCACGAGCCAGCTCAACTGGCTCGTGGCGGAGAAGTGGCTCAACGCCTACGTCACGCCGATGTTCGCCGGTTTCATGCGAGAGGGCGGCGACGTCAACCTCGCCGCGATCATCATCGGCATGATGCTGCCGGTGATCGCGGTGACCGTCGTGCTTGCGCTGCTCGAACGGCCCCGCGCGTGGTGGGCGAGAGGCCTGGTCGCCGGTGGGCTGGTGAGTCTCACCACGTTCTTCGGCGCGTACAGTTTCCTGTCCGGCTGGGGAAACGTGGGATTGCGTCCGCTCATGATCACCGCCTGCGCGGATTCGTTCACGGTGATCGTGGGAGCGCTGGTGATCGCCGCGATCCAGGGATCGCGGCGATCGCAGCTCGCCGCAACCCGCTGAGCAGTCGTATTACTTGTAGACGCCGAAGACGCTACCGTTGACGACCTTGCCGGCGGCGCGGCGCTCGTCGATGACCTTCTTCGAATACGTCCAGGTGTTCTCGTTCTGCGTGAGCCCGAGCCACTCCTGGGGCGCTTCGAGATACTTCGGATGATTTTTCTCGGTGTACTCGCGGATCTTCGGCGGCAGTCCGGCCGCGCCGTTCTTCAGCTTGAAGGACTGCGAGTGATAGACCATCTGCCCGGGCCGGTTGCCCATTTCCATGAACGGCAGCCACATCCCGATGCGCGCCCACGCAGTGTGGCAACTCGCTGAAGTGACCTTCGGATCGTTGATCTCGCTCATTCGCCCCTGGATCGCCCACAGCTCGCCGGACTGATAAACGTCCTGCTGCGCGTGCAGCGGGTATTGCGCGCGCGGCATCGGCATGGGCTCGGCACGCAGCACGTCGAGCTGGAACACGAGATCGTCGCCCACGACCGTGTGCGGGTAGGGCGGTGCGAAACGGCCGCCCGACAGCGGATACAGCCGGTTCACCGGATCGTTCATGATGTGCAGCACCTCGACGGTCTGTCCCGTCATGGGGTTCTGCCACGTCTGCAGCACCTCGCCGCTCTTCGGGTCGAGGTAGTACAGCACCTCCCGATGGTAGAGACGGAAGCCGTTCTCCTGCGGGCTGAACTCCAGCCGGCTGCAGCCGATGCCGTAGGTGTTGAACAGCAGGTAGTTCTTGTCGTTCGGCACCCAGCCCCAGGCCTGGCCGGCGAGGCCGCTCATCACGGGCGCGCCGGAGAGATCGGCCTGCAGCTTGAGCAGCGCGACGAGGTTGTCCAGGGGCTTGGTCAGATCGAGCGGCCCGGCCTTGAAGCCTTCGGGCATCGGCGACATTACCTTAGCCATGACGGCACCTCCGGGCAGGCTGCTCAGCAGCGCGGCTGCGGCAGTTCCAGCGATCATTTCGCGGCGCGTCGTGCGTAAAGAGTCGAGTGGGTTCGACATCGTGTGCCCCCCAGGCGGCGTGCGACATGGGTGTTGCGATCCTTCCAGGATTGGGGCGCTTCTTGTAGCACGGATGTTGACCGCTCAAGTCATTCACACGGCGCGCTGTCCATGGCGCGGGTGCCGGGGCATCTGGCGTGGACAAGCGGCCTGGCATTGACCATCGTGCTCGGGAACCACGCACGACCCGTGCGAAGGTTCCTCAACCCGGCCACACAGGCGAGCGCAGATGCGGAGAGTCAGTCAGGTTTTTGCTTTGCTCATCGCAGCGCTGCTGGCGCAGGGCGCGCTGGCCGCCCCCGAGCGCATCGGAGTGCTCATCACCGACTGGGCCGAGGCGGAAGGCTTCGCGGACGACTACCGCAAGATCGTAGTTGACCGCAGCGCCGGCGAACGCGCCGAGTCGCCGGACCAGCCCTGCACGCAGGAGTTCGTCGGCGAGTTTCCGTTCCGCGTGAGTCTGGGTCTTCTTCCGTACGCGGTCGCTTTCCCGACCCAGGGTCTGGAAACCGTCCACGATTCGTTCGGCTTCTACCGGTTGAGCGCGGATGGCAAGACCTACGTGTCGGTGTACGACCCGTCCGTGACGCTTGCGGTCGACGCCGTGCCGAAGGTCGAGGGCATGGTGCGCCCCGCGGTCGAGTCGCGCCGGCGCATGTCGCGCTCGTTCTGGGGCATCGACCCGCGCGACGGCACGAATTACTTCGACGGCATCGTGCAGATCGGCGATGCGGGCGCGGGCCCCGGCCCGAATCCGCTGGCGCTGCCGAACGGCATCCGCGACGCGAACGAGATGAGCTATCTCGCCGCGATGACCGACATGCGCATCCTGTTCACCGACCAGAAGCCGAAACTCGCGAAGACCACGCAGCTCGTCGACGAGAGCGTGCGTCACATGCTCGGCGAGCTGTTCGGCGAGCGCATCGACCTGCGCTTCGGCGCATACGCGCCCACCGCCAGCCTCATGCCGCTCGAGGAAGAGGTCGCGCTCGAGATGGCCCGCGCCGGGCATCGCCGTTTCGTGCTCACGCGCGAGACCACCGACAACAACAACTACGCGAACAACTTCATGACGCGCGGCACGATCGCGCGCAGCCTGTGCAAGGCAGGTTTCTCCGAGGGTCTGGAGTTCCAGCAGGTGCGGCAGGTGGGTCGCACGCCCGAGTACAACACGATGCTCATGAGCACGATCCGCCCGCACCTGCAGGCGCTGCCGCAGGGCACGGAGGTCGCTGTGCTGTACACGACCTACGGCCTGCCGTGGCCGGGTCGCCAGGGCGCGGGGCCGTTCTCCGCGCCGCATCCCTGGGCGAAGGAGGTCTATCACGAGAACGCCTACAACAATTACCTCTCGTTCAAGCGCTACGCGGAAGCCGAGTACGGCGCGCGCTACAGGCTCGTGTTCACGCATCCCGGCAAGAACGGAGACCTGCGCACCGACAACTACTACTCGTACGGCCTGATCCAGGCGGACGACCTGCGCAGCGAGCCCGCGGCGCTGCGGTTTCGCACCTTGCGCGAGAACATCGACGCCGCCAAGCAGGCCGGCCGGCGCCAGATCCTGATTCCGCTCTCGCACTGGTACTACAGCAGCCGCGACACGCTGATCGCGATCCGCGTCATGCAGAAGGTGCCGATCAATTCGCGCGCGGACATGGCGGCGGAAAAGTACTGGATCGACTGGTGCGAGCGCGTGGATTCTCCCGAGCCCGTGCCGTGCGAAGGCGCCGACGTGGTGCACCTCATGTACACCGAGCCCTTCGACAAGGTGGCGAAGGAATTCGGGATCAACTATGCGCATCGAATCCGCGGCGGCATCGAGCGCTTCGGAGTCATGCCGCAGGGCCTGGACGTGAAGGTCCTGGCCAGCGGCGCGGTGACGCGTGCCGGCGGCGGAACGGTCGAGATGACCTCGGGACGGTTGCAGGGCGCCAGGCTGGTAGTGGCCGAGGACGCTCATCCCGGCAAGCCCGAGAGTTTCACCACGGCCGCCTATGAGACCTTCAACGACGCTGCGAACAACTTCGTGAGCTCGTGGGACGACTACAGCGCCTACGTCGGCACGCAGCGCGTGCCGCGCCCCACGCCGCGCAACGTGCGCGGATCCGACGGCAAGCGCCTCACGGTCGCGAGCGAAACCGTCCTGTTCGGTCCTTATCGCACGCTCGTCAATCGCCCGGCGCAGGTGACCCTGCCGGTGGCGAAGGGCCATCGCGGCCCGCTCGAATCGTTGCGCCCGTACGTGTTCAACGAGGTCACGCGCGGCTGGGATCCGGTCTACGGTGTGCCCGGCGGCTCCGCACCGCGGGTGGACGCTGCGGCGCGCCGCGTCACTTTCGACGTACAGGCATTTGGTGTATTCGTGCTGCTCGCACAGTGAAGCGGGTGCCATGAACGACAGGACTTTCGGCGATCGGCCGATGCTGATCGGCGGCGAGATGGTGCCGAGCGAATCGGGCGCATGGCTCGACTCGGTGAATCCGTCCAACGAACAGGTGCACGGTCGCGTTCCCGCAGGCACCGCACGGGATGTCGCGCGCGCGGTCGATGCGGCGGCGGGCGCGCACCCCGCGTGGACTGCGCTCTCGGTCTGGGCACGCGCCGGCCTGTTGCGCGCTCTGGCGCAAGGCATCCGCGCGCGCGGTCCGGAGATCCTGCGCCTGGAGGCGAGCGATACCGGCAACACCATCGCCAAGCTCACGGCCGACGTGCAGATCGCCGCGGGCTACCTCGAGTTCTTCGCCGGCCTCGGCAGCGAGATGAAGGGCGAGACCGTCCCGGCGACTGCGTCGCACCTGCATTTCACGGTGCGCGAGCCGTACGGCGTCGTCGCCCGCATCGTGCCGTTCAACCATCCCTTCATGTTCGCCGCCGCACATCTGGCCGCGCCGCTCATGGCCGGCAACACCGTGGTGGTGAAGACGCCGGAGCAGAGTCCCCTGAGCGGCGCAATCCTCGGCGAACTGTGCCGCGAGCACCTGCCGCCGGGCGTCGTGAACATCGTTTCAGGGCTGGGCTTTCCGGTGGGCGATGCCCTGGTGCGTCATCCGCGCGTGCCGCGCATCGGCTTCACAGGTTCGGTGCCTACGGGGCTCGCCATTCAGCGCGCCGCGGCCGAGGTGGGCGTGAAGCACGTGAGCCTCGAGCTCGGCGGCAAGAATCCCTTCATCGTGTTTCCGGATGCGGACCTCGATGCGGTGGTCGAGGCTGCGGTTGCAGGCATGAATTTCTCCTGGGCGGGACAATCCTGCGGCTCGACCAGCCGCCTGCTGTTGCACGACTCGGTGCACGACCAGGTGCTGGAGCGCGTGGTGGCGCGCATCGGCGCCTTGCGCGTCGGCGATCCGCTGGACCCGGCGTCCGAGATGGGCCCGGTCAACTCACGCCGCCACTATGAGCGCGTGCTCGAGTTCGTGGCGGCGGGACGCAACGAAGGCGCCCAGCTCGCCACGGGCGGGGACAGGCCCGCCGGCGAGCAGTTCGAGCGCGGCTACTGGGTGCGACCGGCCGTCTTCGCGCGAGTGACCCCGCAGATGCGCATCGCACGCGAAGAGATCTTCGGCCCGGTGCTGGCGGTCATGCGCTGGCGCACCGAGGAGGAAGCGCTCGCCATCGCCAACGCCACCGAGTACGGGCTCACGGCTGCGATCTGGACACGCGACCTTCCCACGGCGTTTCGCATGGCGCGCGTTGTGCAGAGCGGCGTGGTCTGGATCAATGGCGCGGCTTCGCACTACGTGGGCGTGCCGTTCGGCGGCGTGAAGAACAGCGGCCTCGGTCACGAGGAATCGCTGGATGAGCTCCTGAGCTACACGCAGACCAAGGCGATCCACGTGCACCTGTAACGGTGCCGGGGTTGACTTATTGGCGATTTCGGGAAGCGAACGAAATCGCCAATAAGTCAACCCCGGCACCTCCTAGAACTCGGGTTTGCGCTTGGCGAGGAAGGCGCGCGCGCCTTCCTGGAAATCCTTGCTCGTGAAGCTCTCATCGTAGAGACGGCGCGACTCGGGTGTTTCGCTGCGCGCGCCCGCGGCGATCTGCGCCACGATCCGTTTCGCCGCCACGATCGAGGAATGCGCCGCGCCGCGGATCTGTGCCACCGTTTCGCCGAGCGCCACGTCCAGGCGCGCGCGCGGCACGACCTGGTTCACCAGGCCCCATTCGTGCGCTTCGCGCGCATTCACGCGCCGGCCGGTGAACAGCATGTCCTTGGCGTGCGAGGGCCCCACGAGGTCGACCAGCCGCAGCGTATCCGCGAGGCTGTAAACGAGGCCCAGCTTCGCGGGCGGAACGGCAAAGAAGCTGTCATCCGAGGCAATGCGCAGGTCGCAGGCGAGCGCGATGCCGCACCCGCCACCCGCGCAGGCTCCGGCGATGCGCGCGATCGTCGGCAACGGCAGGGCGGCGAGCCGATCCTGGCCCACCTGCACGGCATCTCCGAACGCGTGCAGGACGCTCGGATCGCTGAAAAGCTGCTGCATCTCGGCAATGTCGGCGCCGCCGCTGAAGGCCTCCTCACCGGCGCCACGCACGACCAGCACGCGCACGGCGACGTCACGCAGCACGGCGTCGCACACCTCGGGCAGGGCACGCCACATCGCGCCGGTGAGCGCGTTGCGCTGCTCGGGCCGATTCAGCACCAGCGTCGCGACGGGGCCGTCGCGCTCGAGCGTGAGCCCGGGCCCGAAAGTGACGGAAGCTTCGGTCATGAACGCCCGCGCTGCGGTGCTCTCATCGTCGCGCTCGTTGACAGGTCAGAACGGGCTTGATGATATCCGTTGACGCGCCATTCACCCAAGCGAGAACGCGCTTCATGACCACCTACGCGGATCTGGCCGGCAAGGTTGCCATCATCACTGGCGCGGGCCGGCACAAGGGCCTCGGCGAAGCCATGGCGCGACGCCTGGCACGCGAGGGTTGCAAGGTCGTCGTCAGCGACATCGGCCGCGCGCGCGGGCGCGAGATGCCCGGCAACGCCATCGGCACCAGCGAGGAGCTGGAGCAGATCGTCGCGGAGATCCGCGCGGCGGGAGGAGAGGCACGCGCGATCGTTTGCGACGTGCTCGAGGAGGCGCAGGTGCAATCGCTCGTGGAGCAAGCCGTCGCCGCCTACGGGCGCCTCGACATCATGGTCAACAACGCAGGCATCGGCTACCTGATGCAGCCGATTGTCGAAACCACCCAGGCCAGCTGGGACGCGGTGCTCGGCGTGAACCTGCGCGGAGTGTTCTTCGGCATCAAGCACGCCGCGCTGCAGATGATCCGCCAGGGCGGCGGCGGGCGCATCATCAACATCGGCAGCCAGGCTTCGAAATCGGGTTTCATCAACGCGGCCGCCTACGTCGCCTCCAAGCACGGCGTGGTGGGGCTCACGCGCACGGCGGCAATCGAGCTCGGTCCGCACGGCATCACCGTCAACACGATCTGCCCGAACCACGTGACTACGGGCCTCGGCGCCTGGCAGAACCAGTATTTCAGCGGTGCGACGGGTCGCAGCGAGGAGAAATACCTCGCCGACATGCGCGCGCGCATTCCGCTGGGGCGGCCTGGGCTGCAGGAAGACATCGCCAAGGCCTGCGCGTTCCTCGCCTCGGGCGAGGCCGCATACGTCACCGGCGAGGCGATGAACGTGAGCGGCGGCGAGGAATATCACTGATGGCTGCCGGGTCCGGAACGAGGAGCGGCGCCGGGGCGAGCGGCAACGAGGCGAGCTGGCGCTGGCCGAACGATGCGCGGCTCGCGGTCTCGCTGGTCGTGAACGTGGAGGAGGGCGCCGAGCTCAACGTGGCCGACGGAGATCGCGGACCGGAGCCCGTCGACGAGCTGGGTATCGCGCTTTCCAAGCCCGTGCGCAATTTCGGCAACGAAAGCAACTACCGCTACGGCATCGAGGAAGGCGCGCCGCGCGTTTTCCGCCTGCTGCGCGAGACCGGTCTGCCCGCTACGTTCACCGCCGCGGCGGTCGCGCTGGAACGCGCACCGCAGGTCGCCGCGGGAATCCGCGAGGGAGGTCACGAAGCCTGCTCGCACGGCTGGCGCTGGAAGATGCAGCACAATTTCGACGAGGCGCAGGAGCGCGACTTCATCCGCAAGGCCGTCGCGAGCATCGAGGAAACGGTGGGCGAGCGTCCGCGCGGCTGGCTGTCGCGCTACATGCATACGGAAAACACGCGCCGGCTGCTGGCGGAGGAAGGTTTCACCTACCACATGGACGACTACAGCCGTGACACGCCGTTCTGGGACGCGCCGGGCGGGAAATCGATCGTGGTGCTGCCGTATGCGCTCGACAGCAATGACATGAAGATGTGGACCGCGCCTTCACTGACGCCCGAGCAGTGGCTGCGCTATGCGCTCGACACGTTCGAATGGCTCAGGCGCGAGGGCACGCAGACGCCGCGCATGATGTCGCTCGGCGTGCACCTGCGCATCATCGGGCGGCCCGGACGCATCGGCGCTTACGAGAAGTTCCTGCGCCACGTCGCGGCGCAGAAGGACGTGTGGGTGGCGACGCGCCTGCAGATCGCCAGGCACTTTGCGGCAGTGAACCCGGAGAAGGAATAGACCACAGAGATCACAGAGGGCAAGAGACGAGGGAGGGATTGGGTGTGAAGAGAACAGCCTTCTTGTCCCCTGACCCTTACGTCTCCTTGCCTTTCTCTGTGAACTCTGTGTCCTCTGTGGTTGACCGCCTTCAGCTCATTCGAAGCGGAACGTGAGCCGCAGGTCCCAGGTCATCGGATCGCCGTAGTACGGGCCGACGAACCAGGACGTCTCGTACTCCTCGTCCGTGCAGTTCTTGCAGGACAACGCAGCGGCCCAGCGCCCATTGTCACTGTCATAGCCGAGCTGCGCCTGGTAGAGCCAGCGGCGCGGCACGTAGGCGAAGGCGGGCGTATTCGACGACGCAACCCAGTGTGTGCCGGTGAAGGACAGTTCCGCACCGAGCCGCATGCTGCCACCCAGCCCGCTCACCGGAATCGTGTAGATCGCACCGAGGTTGCCAGTGACGTCAGGCGCTCTCACCGGCTGGGTGTCGAGCGTGATCTGGCTTGCGGGCTGTGGCTTGATCGCCGTGTATTCCGCATCCATGAGCCCGATGCTGCCATAGAGGTTCAGCGCATCGGCCGGAAACCACTGCCATTCGAACTCCGCGCCGCGAAAGCGCGCTTCGCCCGAGTTCTGCGTCAGGAACAGCACGCCGCCCGCAGGATTCGTCACGCCGCTGATGAGCTGCAGCTCCTCGACCTCCGCCCAGAACAGGTTCACGTTCAAGCGCATGCGGTCTTCCATGAGCTGCGACTTGAAGCCGGTCTCGTACGACCAGACTTCTTCGGGTCCGAACGGCAGATACGACGCCGCGGTGTGCGGCGCCGATCCGCGCGCGTTCCAGCCACCGGACTTGAAGCCGTTGGTCGCCGACGCGTACAGCAACCAGTCCTCGTTCGC
Organism: Steroidobacteraceae bacterium; assembly: GCA_035761885.1. Lineage (GTDB taxonomy): Bacteria > Pseudomonadota > Gammaproteobacteria > Steroidobacterales > Steroidobacteraceae > DASTQG01. The sequence continues at coordinate 10,944 of DASTQG010000184.1, forward strand.
GCGATATTCCACGGCGACCTTCGGCGTGAACTCGGAAACGTCCTGCTCCACCGGTACGCCGCCTGCGATCAGTTCGGCGGTGGAGATATCGAACAGGCCGCCGCGGTCGCTGCGACTGGTGTAGGCGATGTTCTTCTCCTCTTCCGTGTAGCGCCCGCCCGCGGTGAGCGTGAGCTGCTCGGTGAGGTTGTAGTCGAGCTGCAGGTAGCCGGCGATGCTCTCGGTACCGTTGCTCATCACGCGATCGATCAGGACTGAGGCGCCCGAGACGTCCTGGAAGTCGGTGCGATTGTCCTCGTCGATGTAGAAGAGGCCGGCGGTGTAGCGCCACTTGTCGCCGCCGAAATTCCCGACCGCCTTGATCTCCTGCGTGAACTGCTCGGTGTCCTGGTCGTTCGCGATGGCGAATCCCGACACGCCCGCCATGCCCACCGGGACGAAGTCGATGATGAACTCCCAGGCCTCGTCGCGGTAACCGGTGATGAAACTCAGCGACAGCGCCTCGAGGTCGAACGTGAGGTTCGAGACCAGGAACGTGGTCTCGGTCTCGGAGCCGAGGCCGCGGCCGGCGCGGGCATCCGCCAGCAGATCGCCCGTGCTGCCGCCCTGCGTGAATCCCGTGTTGTTCGAGTCCGCATCCGCCCCGAACGCGCAGGTGCCGGAGGGCGCGCCGGTGGTCGGATTGGGAAGGCAGCGGCGCACCATGTTCAGCTGATCGTTGAAAGCGAACTCGCCGGCGACGTCCCAGGTGAGTCTTTCGTTCGGCAGGAAGCGCAAGGCGACGCGCCCACCGTAACCTTCGAGGTCGTTGTTCTCTTCGCCCGTCACGTTGCTGCGCACGAAGCCGTCCTGCTCCTGCCAGAAGCCGGAGAACTTGGACAGCACCTTGTCGGAGAAGGGCACGTCGACCGAGCCGCGCACCATCTGCTTGTCGAACTCGCCGTAGCCGAGCTCGAACATGCCGCCGAGCTGCGTGCCTGGCTTCTTCGTGATCACGTTGACGGCGCCGCCGGTGGTGTTGCGGCCGAAGAGCGTGCCCTGCGGCCCGCGCAGCACTTCGATGCGCTCGATGTCGAACAGCGCGTAGTTGTTGGCGCTCTGGCGGCTGATGTACACGTCGTCGACGTACGTGCCGACCGGCGGATCGAACGTCGCGATCGATTCGGTGTTGCCCAGCCCGCGCAGGAAGTACGCATTGGAATTGCCGGGGCCGGTGTTGTTGTGCCCGACGAGGTTGGGAATCATGCGCACCAGGTCGAGCGCTTCGGTGATCTGCCGTCGGTCCATCTCGGCTTCGCTGAATGAGCTCACCGCGAGCGGAATGTCCTGCACGTTCTGGGCGCGGCGCTGCGCGGTGGAGATGACCTCCTCCAGAACAGTGTCGTCCTCAGGTTGGGACGCTGGTGTCTGCGCCAGCAAGGGCAGGGCTGCAAGCGCTGACGCAGCGCCCGCGGTCAACAGAGTCGAAGGCAGGAACGGATTTCGTTTGCGCATTGCGTATCCCCCGTAATGGCAATGTGCGACTCGCAGGCGCCCGCTGTTGCCAAGAGGAAACGTCGCCGGCGTGGTCGCGTACGTAAGGGAGCGTATACAAAGAGCCCCCTCAATCCAAGCAAAGCGCGCCTCCGAGGCCCGGATGGTATACGCCAGGGACCGACAGTCCCATGACGCGCCCCCGGCGGAAGGTGGCTGAATCGAGTTGTCGCGTGGGAGCAACGCGTCCGATTGGGTACGCGTGCCGGGCCGAGCTCTAGGCCGAGACGGCCGCGATCACTTCTTCCTGGCTCTTGGGCATCGCGGAGTTGGTCGTCTCCTCGAGCTCCGCATGCACGGCGCGCAGGACGCGGGCGATGTACGCGGCGCGGCGAGCTTCGCGAGCCGCTTCTACATCCGGGGTCGGCAGGTAGTCGTCGACGTCCCGCGCACTGAACAGGCCGGAACGCTCGATCAATCGCTCGAGCGTGTCGATGCGATCGCGCGCCACGGACAGTTCCGCAGCGAGCGTCATGGTCATCGACAGCAACTTGTCGATCGCGGGGTCGCTGAAGTACTGCGGCTTGCGCCCCTTGGGAATACGCGCGAGGCGAACCGCCGGCGCGCCATTGGCACCAGGCGCTGCCTTTTTCTGAGCCGCACCCGTTTTGCGACGAGCAGCGGGCCTGGAACCAGACTTGCGCGCCATGACTGTCTTCCTCACTTCCCGGGCCTCACTTCTCGCCGACCAGGATCTTCCACGCGAACGAATCCGAATAGTTCTTCTGCGACTGCGACATCGGCGGCACGTACTCCGCCACCTCGGTGCGCGCCGGATCGAAGCCGCCCTTGAGCGCGGTCGCCTTGAGATCGATGTCGGTCATGAAGCCCGCGAACGTCTCGTTGTTGTTGTAGGTCTCCCAGTTGAACATGAACTTTTCCACCGGCGACTTGCCGCGCGGAATCTCCATGTGCAGCATCAGTCCGCCCGGCTTCAGCAGGCGGTGGCATTCCTTCATGATGTTCACGATGGCCGAGCGCGAGGTCTCGTGCAGCATGATGTGCGAGAGCACCAGGTCGAAGCTCTGGTCCGGGTAGTCGGTCTTCTCGGCATTCTGCTGGCTGAAGTGCGCGCTCACGCCGAGCGCCTCGGCGCGCGCGTGCGCATAGCGCAGCACCGGTGCCGCCACGTCGATGCCGTGCAGCTCCGCCTTCGGGAACGCGCGGCCCCACTCGAGCGTGCTGTTGCCGATGGCGCAACCCATGTCGAGGATCTTCTTCGGCTGCGCCTTCGGCCAGCGGCCGCGGAAGAACCCCGACAGGATCTGGCCCATCACGTTGTTCTGCGGGCCGAGAGCGCCGTTCAGGTAGATGTAGATGCCGTAGTCGTAGACGGCTCCGGCGGAGACGT
>DASTQG010000185.1:0-3638 GCA_035761885.1 Steroidobacteraceae bacterium
GAGCTTCGACGCGGTGCGCGCCTTCTTCGGAGGTGCCGGCCGTGGCTGAAACCCAGGACCAGGAACGAACCGAACAACCGACACAGAAGCGGCTCGACGATGCGCGCCAGAAAGGCAACGTTCCGCGCTCGCGCGAGCTGACCATGACCGCGGTGATGCTGGCGGGCGCCGGCGCGCTGCTCGGCTTCGGCCGCACGCTCGGCGGCAGCGCGGCGGGCGACATGCGCGCGTCGCTCGAGATGACCCGCGATGCACTGCTCGCGCCGGATGCCATGCAGAGCGCGCTGCTCGCCGCCTCGCAGTCCGCGCTCGTGTATGTGGCTCCGGTTCTGCTCCTCACGTTCCTCGCAGCGATGGTCGCGCCGCTCGCGATCGGCGGCTGGAACTTCAGCGCCAAGGCGATCGCGCCGGACTTCGCGCGCCTGAGCCCGATGCAGGGTCTGAAGCGCATCTTCGGCCTCAATGGATGGGTGGAGCTCGTGAAGGCACTGGTGAAGTGCCTGGTCGTGGGCGGCATCGGTGCCGTGATCGTGATGTCCCTGCTCGACGATGCGATCGGCATCGCGCGCATGGCGCCCGCCGCGGGCATTGCCTCGGCGGCGCACATGGTGATGATGGCGCTGCTCTCGCTCAGCGCCGCGCTCGCGATCATCGCGGCGGTCGACGTGCCGTACCAGCTCTGGAATCACAATCGCCAGCTCAAGATGACGCGCCAGGAGATCCGCGACGAGCTGAAGGAAACCGACGGCCGTCCGGAGACCAAGGGCCGCATCCGCCAGCTGCAGCAGCGCCTCGCGCAGCAACGCATGATGCAGGCGGTGCCGAAGGCGGACGTGGTGATCACGAACCCGACGCACTATGCCGTGGCGCTCAAGTACGACGCGAAGCGCATGCGCGCACCGCGCGTGGTGGCGAAAGGTGCGGACCTGGTCGCGCTCGCGATCAGGAAGCTCGCCACGGAGAACAAGGTGCCAGTGTTCGAAGCGCCGGTGCTCGCGCGCGCGCTTTACGGCAGCACCAAGTTGGATCGGGAGATTCCGGCGGGCCTCTACGTCGCCGTGGCGCAGATCCTCACCTACATCTACCAGCTCAAGCACCTGTCGCCGCAGCTCGCGGCGCGCATGGTCAAGCCCTCGCCGCAGGTCGGGCCGGAGTTCGCTGACGCATGAGCTCGATCGCCGCGCAACTGACGCACTTCACGCGCACCGGGCTCGGTATCCCGCTGCTCCTCATGGTCGTGATGGCCATGATGGTGCTGCCGCTGCCGCCGCTCGCGCTCGACATCCTGTTCACGTTCAACATCTCGCTGTCGATCGTGATCATCCTCGCGGTCGTCTACGCGAAGCGCCCGCTCGATTTCGCGGCGTTCCCGACGGTGCTGCTGGCCGCGACGATGCTGCGGCTGGGGCTGAACATCGCTTCCACGCGCGTGGTGCTGATCAACGGGCACACCGGCCCGGCTTCCGCCGGCCACGTGATCGAATCCTTCGGCAACTTCGTGGTCGGCGGCAATTACGCCGTGGGCCTCGTGGTGTTCGCGATCCTGGTCATCATCAACTTCGTGGTGGTGACCAAGGGCGCGGGCCGCATCTCCGAGGTGAGCGCGCGTTTCACCCTGGATGCGATGCCCGGCAAGCAGATGGCAATCGACGCGGACCTCAACGCCGGCATCATCAACCAGGCGGAAGCCACGGCGCGGCGCCAGGAGATTCGCGAGGAGGCGGACTTCTACGGCTCGATGGACGGCGCCAGCAAGTTCATCCGGGGAGATGCGGTCGCGGGCATCCTCGTGGTGTTCATCAACATCTTCGGCGGCCTCGCCATCGGCACGCTTCAGCACGACCTGTCGTTCACCGAAGCCGGCAAGATCTACACGCTGCTCACCATCGGCGACGGCCTGGTGGCGCAGATTCCGGCGTTGCTGCTGTCGGTCGCGGTCGCAGTTCTCGTGACGCGCGTATCGCGGCCGCAGGACATGAGCCAGCAGGTCACGGCGCAGGTGCTCGCGCAACCGAAGGCGCTGGGCGTGGCCGCCGGCATCCTCGCCGTGATGGGCCTGATTCCGGGCATGCCGAACCTGGCATTCCTCACGATGGCGGGCATCTGCGGCGCGGGCGCGCATTTCATGAGTCAGCGGCGCGCGCAGATGGCGGCGCAGCGTGCCCTCGAGCCCACCGCGACGCCCGGCGCGCCAGTGCCGAACGTTGCCGCGGCGCCTTCGGAGCTGAAGGAACTGTCGTGGGACGACGTGGAGCAGATCGATCCGATCGGCCTGGAAGTCGGCTATCGGCTGATCTCGCTCGTCGACCGCGCGCAGGGCGGGGAGCTCATGACCCGCATCAAGGGCGTGCGCAAGAAGCTGTCGGAGGAGATCGGCTTCCTCGTGCAGCCCGTGCACATCCGCGACAACCTCGAGCTGAGCCCGAACGGCTATCGCATCACCATCAACGGTGCTCCGGTGGGCGAGGCTGAGGTCTACCCCGACCGCGATATGGCGATCAATCCCGGCCAGGTGTCCGGCACGCTCGCCGGCATCGCGACCAAGGACCCCGCGTTCGGGCTCGATGCCGTGTGGATCGAGCAGGGCCGGCGCGAACACGCGCAGACACTCGGCTACACCGTCGTGGATGCCTCGACCGTCATCGCGACACACCTGAGCCACCTGCTGCAAACGCATGCGCACGAGTTGCTCGGCCACGAGGAAACGCAGCAGATGCTCACGCGGCTCGGCAAGACCGCGCCGAAGCTCGTCGAGGACCTGGTGCCCAAGACGCTCACGCTCAGCGTCGTCGTCAAGGTTCTGCAGGGTCTTCTCGCCGAGCGCGTCTCGATCCGCAACCTGCGCACGATCCTCGAAACGCTCGCGGAGTTCGCGCCACGCGTGCAGGACCCGGTGGCCCTGGTCGCGCAGGTGCGCGTGGCGCTCGGTCGCTCGATCGTCCAGAACATCGCCGGACTGCGCCAAGAGCTGCCGGTCATCACGCTCGACCCGAATCTCGAGCAGCTCCTGCAGGATTCGATGCTCGCCGGAGCGGAAGGCGGTCCCGGCTTCGAGCCGGGTCTCGCCGATCGCATCCATGGTGCGCTGATGGAAAGCGCGCGGCGGCAGGAAATGGCGGGCGAGCCCGCGGTTCTCCTGGTCGCGCCGAAGTTGCGTCCCTGGCTCGCGCGTCTCACCCGACACACCGTGCCGGGCCTGAACGTGCTCGCCTACAACGAAGTGCCCGAGAGCCGCCGCATCCGCGTGATCGCGGCGGTCGGCAGATAGCGAAGACAGAACCGAGGTCGTGTCATGAAGATCAAGCGTTACGTGGCCCCGACGATGCGCGAAGCGATCGCGCAGGTGCGCGCCGAGCAGGGACCGGAAGCGGTCATCCTCTCCAACCGCCGTATCGACGGCGGCATGGAAGTCATCGCGGCCATCGACTACGACGAAGGCCTGATGACGCAGGCCGTCGCGCAGCTGGCGCCGAAGCGCGCGCCCGCTGAACCAGCAACTAGAGAACAAGAGGTTCGGCAGGACAGGAATCCGCCAGAACAGAAACCGGTTCAGACGGAGCACCTGCGAAGCGCACGTGACACGGGTAGTGCTGCAACTCTGCGAGCTGCAGATGAGAGGCCGCGCTCGGACGGGGGGT
>DASTQG010000186.1:0-10284 GCA_035761885.1 Steroidobacteraceae bacterium
CTCCGATGGTCGCTTTTCATCACGCACCGCGGCGAGAAAGCGAGAGAGCTTCTAGCTCCTGATATCGCTGCCTCGAGTTTCGGGCATGAACAAGAACGAGAGCACGAAGCTCGCCACCGTGATCACCACTGGATAGAGCAATCCGGCCAGAACGTTGCCGGTGAACAGCACGATGGCGGCCGCAGTGAGCGGCAGGAATCCGCCGAGCCATCCCGCGGTCACGTGATATGGCAGCGACAGCGATGTATAGCGGATGCGCGTCGGGAAGAGCTCTACCAGGAATGCTGCCACCGGGCCGTAGATCATCGCCGCGGGCAGGATCATGAAGGCGATCAGCAGCACGATGGCCATGTGCGGCCCGTCGATATCCCCCGGGCCGCGGATCGGCACCAGCGAGGATTTTTCCGGATAGCCCGCGGCGTTGAGCGTCGCGTGCAGCAACTCGACCGTCGGCTCGACCACTTCCTCGGCGCCCACGATCACCGACAGCGTTCCATCCGGGGGCACGGGCTGCGTGTCGTAACTGACGCCACGCGAAGTGAGCGCATCGCGCAACGCGTCGGCGCGTCCGCTGGTCTCGTCGCCACCGAACAGCCGGTAAGGCGGCGCGAACAGCACCACGGGCACGCTCGCACGCGCAGCGGCGAGCTGCGGATTGCCGAGCCCGATGAGGCGGTCGAACGCCGGAAAGAGCACGAGCGCGCCGAGCGCCATGCCGGCCAGCATGATGGGCTTGCGGCCGAAGCGATCCGACATCGCACCGGCAACCACGTGCAACGGCACGCCGATCATCACCGCGAGCCCCACCAGGATCGAGGCAGTCTGAAAGTCGATCTTCAGCGTCGCCTGCAGGAACACGAATGCGTAGAACTGCGCCGCGTACCAGACGACCGTCATGCTGGCGGTGACGGCCACCGCGATGAACACCAGACGGCGATTGGCGGCGTTGCCGAAGCTCTCGCGAATCGGCGCCTGCGACAGCCGCTTCGCTCCGCGCAGCTCCGCGAAGATGGGTGATTCCTGCAGCTGCAGGCGAATGTAGACCGACACCGCGAGCAGCAGGACGGAAACCAGGAACGGAATGCGCCAGCCCCATTCGCGGAACGCCGTCTCGTCGATCCACAGGCGGCAGGTGAGGATCACGAGAATGCTGAGCAGGAAGCCTGTGCTCGCCGTCGCGTTGATGAAGCTCGTCTGGTAACCGCGCCGCTCGGTGGGCGCGTGCTCCGCGACGTAGATCGCAGCGCCGCCGTACTCGCCTCCGAGCGCAAGCCCCTGCGTGAGACGCAGGAACACCAGCAGGATCGGCGCCCACCAGCCGATCGTGTCGAAGGTCGGCAGCAGACCGATCAGCGCGGTCGACAGGCCCATCACGACGATGGTGACCAGGAAGGTGCGCTTGCGCCCCACCAGGTCGCCGATGCGACCGAACACCAGCGCACCGAGCGGTCGCACAGCGAACCCCGCGCCGAAGGTCGCGAGCGCCGACAGCAGCGCCATGGTTTCGTGCTGCTTGGGGAAGAACAACGTCGACAGGATGGCGACCAGGCTTCCATAGAGGAAGAAGTCGTACCACTCGAAGATCGTGCCGAGCGAAGAGGCGAAGACGACTTTCAGCTGTTCTCGGGTCATGCGATGTCGTTCTTGTTCCCGGCCCAATGTTACCGGACTGTCACCGGCTCACGTCGACGCGGCGGTCGACTCCATCTGCTCTTCGCTCGGCTCGAAACCGGCCGCCCGCAGCGTAAAGTAGAACGTCGCGCCGCTGCCGACCTCCGATTCCACCCAGATCAGTCCGCCGTGGCGCTCGACGATCTTCTTGCAGATCGCGAGCCCGATGCCGTTGCCGGTGTATTCACCCCGGCCGTGCAGGCGCTGGAAGATGACGAAGATGCGGTCGAAGTATTTGCGCTCGATGCCGATGCCGTTGTCGGCCACCGCGAACTGCCACCAGTTCTCGTCGCGCGTCGCCGAGATGACCACCCGCGGCGCCTCGGCCTTGCGGAACTTGTGCGCATTGCCGATCAGGTTCTGGAAGAGCTGCACCAGTTGCACCCGATCGCCCTGCACGGTCGGCAGATCGCCGAACTCGATGATCGCGCCGCTCTCCTCGATCGCCTGCGACAGCGCGTGCACGGCTTCCTGCACCACCTCGTCCATCGGCACCGGCTCCTGGCGCGCGGCGCGCGAGCCGACGCGCGACAACGAGAGCAGGTCGTCGATCAGCATGCGCATGCGCCGGTTGCCGTCGACGATGTAGTTCATGTAGCGGCGCGCCTCGCCCGGCAACGCAGAGCCGTACTCGTCCTCCAGCAGCTGCGTGAAGCTCGTGACCGTGCGCAGCGGCTCGCGCAGGTCGTGCGAGGCGACGTAGGCGAACTGCTCCAGCTCCTGGTTGGAGCGTTCCAGCTCGCGCGTCTGGCGGACGAGTCGCTCGTTCGTGTGGCGCAACTGCAAAGTCATCCGATCGGCCAGCGCGAGCGCGCGCCGGCGCGCGGTGATGAGCGAGAGGGCGATCGCGAAGATCAGCACGCTGATCACGGTGCCGCCGTAGAGGATGAACTCCGGAGTGCGCTGTGCGAGAGCCGCTTCGAACCCGGGCGTCGAGATGAAGCGCAGCGTCCATTGGTGTCCGCCGAGCTCCATGGTGGTGGTCGAGCTGAAGCGCGGAACGTGCTCCGGAGCAGCGCCGGGCTGGCGGAACAGCAGAGCCTGCGGTGCTACTGTGTCACCGTCGTAGAGCTCCATGAGCGCGCGCGGTTCGGGCTGCTCCAGCGTCGAGCGCATGAAATCACCGACACGGAACGGGCTGTAGACCCAGCCGCGCAGTGCGGCGCGTCGCTCCTCGATCGTCGTCAGCGGTTTGTCGGGGTAGTAGGCCGGTGAGTAGATCAGGAACCCGGCCTGCGGCTCGTCGCCGGACTCCTGCACCAGCCGCACCCGGGCGGTGAGCGCCGAGCGACCGCTGTCCATGGCGCGCGCGAGCGCGTCGCGGCGCACGGGCTCGGAGAACATGTCGTAGCCGATGGCGCGCAGGTTGCGTTCCGGATAGGGCTCCAGGTACACGATCGGCGCGTACAGCTCGCGCACACCCGCGGGCCAGACGCGGTAGTCCGGCAAGCGGTCTTTGCGGACGGCCGCGACGTGCGCGATGAGATCGTTCTCGACCACGAGCGGCGCATATCCGATCCCGAGGATTCCGGGCAGGGAGCTCTCCACGCTCAGCGTTTCGACGAAGCGACGCCATTCGTCGCGGGTGACATAGTCGCTCGAATCCAGCAGCGCGCGCGCGCTGGTGAGCGCCAGCTCGCTGCGGTTGAAACGCGCGAGCAACCGCATGCGCAGCGCCATGGCCTCGTACGCAAAGGCCGCTTCCGCGTCGCGCGCCCGATCGGAACGGGCGATCCACCAGTTCCAGCTCACGATGGTGAGCACCACCACGAACAGTGCGAGGGCGATGCCGATGCCGGGGGTGAAGTTCACCACTTCGCGCAGCACCGGGCCCTGGGTGCGCGCGAGCAGCGTGCCCAGCGACAGCAGGCCCAGGCTGGTCGCGCCGACGAGCGACATCGTCACGTAGCCATCGGGCGGGGTTACGGTCGTGGCGCTGAAGAGAAGTGCGAGCAGCGCGAAATACGGGAAGATGCCGCCGAACACGGCGAGCGCTAGCGCGACACCGCGTCCACGCGCGACATCCATCAGCGCGAGCGCAAGGCCGAGGCAGGTGAGGCTCAATCCCGCCCCCAGGCTGGCGCGCCCGGGATGCTCGTGCGGCGGCGTGATCAGGTCGCGCACCAGCAGCGTGTCGATGTGCAGATCGATTCCGAGGGCGTGCTGCAGGATCGTGGCCGCGCCGAAAAGCGCTGCGAAGGCAGCGAGCGCGGTCGCAATCGTCTGGGGTCGGCCGGCATTGCCGCGCACTCGCAACCACAGGGCGCCGGCCGCGGCGATCAGCGCGATCGCGGTGTTGACCTGCAGCGGTGGGAAGCCGGGAACGACGATCAGGAACCGCGGCAGGTGCGCGAACCAGCCGCTGAGCGTCACGAGCGCGAGTGCCATGACGACCCAGGCGATACCGGCCGACACGCTGCGCAGCAGTCGATGGCGCCCGCGCAGCTTCGCGTCCAGAACTATGGTGTCGACGCCTTCCATGTCGTCGGCGCTTACAGGATGCGGCGCAGCCAGTCGCGCACGTGAAGGACTTCCTCGGGGCACACCGAGTGCGGCATCGGATAGGTATGCCACTGCACCGGGTAACCCGCCGCGACGAGCAGCGCCCTCTGCTCCTCGCCGAGCCGCAAGTCGACCATGGGATCGTGACTGCCGTGCGCGAGCAGTATGGGAGTCTTGGCATTCGCGGGGGAGCGCTCGGCCTCGAAGGTGTGCGCGAGCACCGGATAGCACGACAGGCCCAGGATGCCCGCGAGCCGCTCCGGGTAGCGTGTGCCGGTGAACACCGCCATCGCGCCGCCCTGTGAAAACCCGGCGAGCACGATGCGTTCGGCCGGCACGCCGCGTGTCTTCTCGCGCTCGATGAGCCCGCGAATGACGGCATCCGAGCCGCGGATACCTTCCTCGTCCTGGCGCGAGCGTCGGTCGATGCCGACGATGTCGTACCAGGCGCGCATGGGGTAGCCGTTGTTCAGTGTCACGGGGCGTACTGGTGCGTGAGGAAAGACGAAGCGCAGGGCGCGCTCGCCGCGCGCGACCAGCTCGGGAACGATCGGCTCGAAGTCGTGCCCGTCCGCGCCGAGGCCGTGCAGCCACACGACGCTCGCCCGCGGCTGGGGTCCGGTCTCGATCTCGACGGTTTCGGGCAATGCGCTCATGGCGCTCGATCATACCTGTTCTGCGCTTGACACCACTTGCATATTTATGCACGATGCGCGCACTTTTATGCAGGAGCCCTCTTGGAGAACGCACAGCAACTCGAGCGGCGCAGCGCGATCGTAAAGATTTTGCGCGAGCAGGCGGTCGGCCGGCAGGCGGACCTGGTGCGTTTGCTGCGCCGGCATGGGCACGAAGCCACGCAGTCGAGCGTGAGCCGCGACCTGCGCGAGCTCGGCGTGCACAAGGCAGGCGACCGCTACATCCTCGCCGAGGCCGTGGAATCGGTGAACGACGATTTCGGCGCCCTCTCCGGTTTCGTGCGCGAAGTGTGTGCCGCCGGTCCCTCGCTCACGGTGGTTCGCACCACGATCGGCGCGGCGCAGAGCGTCGCGGTGGCGGTGGACCGCGCCCAGTGGCCCGAAGTGGTCGGCACGATCTCGGGCGACGACACCATCTTCGTCGCCACCGCGGGCTCTCGCGAGCAACAGAAGCTCCTGCAGCGCCTGCACTCCATCTTTCGCATCTGACGAGCTGACAACCCACATGACCCAGGAATCCTCCCGGGGCGCCGAGCCCATTCTGCTGGCCTTTTCCGGTGGCCTCGACACCTCTTTCCTCGTGCCGTGGCTCAAGGAGAATCACGGCCGGCCGGTGATCACGGTCACCGTCGACACCGGCGGCATCGATGCCGCCGCCGCGCGCACGCTGGATGAGCGCGCTCGCGCGCTCGGCGCCATCGAGCATCGCCTCATCGATGCGCGCCAGGGTTACTTCGACCAGGTCCTGAAATACCTGGTGATGGGCAACGTGCGTCGCGGTCAGCTCTATCCGCTGTGCGTGGGCGCCGAGCGCGTGATGCAGGCGCAGACCATTGCACAGGTCGCGAAGCAGATCGGCACCCACGTGGTCGCGCACGGCTGCACGGCCGCGGGCAACGACCAGGTGCGCTTCGAAGTCGCGCTGCGCACGATCGCGCCGGGGCTCGAAATCCTCGCGCCCGTGCGCGATCGCGCGTTCAAGCGGCCTGAGCAGCTCCAGTACCTGCAGGAGCGCAAACTTCCCGTGCCCCCATACGGCGCCGCGTATTCCGTCAATCGGGGCCTGTGGGGCGTCACCATCGGCGGCAAGGAGACGCTCACCTCCGCCGACACGATTCCCGATCACGCCTGGGTGTTGTCGCGCGATGCGTTCACGCAGCCGCGCCCGATGGAGCGTCACGCGATCGGGTTCGAGCGCGGCGTACCGTGCCGGCTCGACGGCAAGGCACTGAAGCCCGTCGCCCTGATCGAGGAGCTCGAAGCACTGGCAGCGCCGTTCGGCATCGGCCGCGGCATTCACCTCGGTGACACGATCATCGGCACCAAGGGCCGCGTCGCGGTCGAGGCGCCCGCGGCGGACGTGCTGCTCACGGCGCATCGCGAGCTGGAGAAGCTCGTGCTCACGGGGAGGCAGGCGCGCATCAAGGAACTGGTGGCCCAGCCTTACGGAGACCTCGTGCACGAAGGGCAGCACCTGGACCCGGTGTGCCGCGACATCGAAGCGCTGCTGGTGTCGTCGCAGGCGCGAGTCAGCGGCGAGGTGAAGCTGGCGTTCCGCCCGGGCCATGCGTTCGTCGAAGGCGTGACCTCGCCCTACTCGCTCATGGCTGCGTCCAAGGGTGTGTACGGCGAATCCGCGGGTGAATGGACACCCGCGGACGCCCTCGGCTTTTCCAAGATCCAGTCCCTCACCGGCATCTTTCATCAGCGCGCGGGACAGCGTCCCGCTTCAGGAGAAACAGCGAGCCCATGAAGACCGTCGTCGTCGACAAGATCGCCTCAGTGACGCAGGCCTGCGGCCTGTCGCACGAGCTGCGCATCGCCACCGACATCCCGTGCGAGGAAGGCGTGGTGCTGGTGGTGGAAGTGCTCACCAGCAAGAGCACGTACAACACGCTGGAGCTCACCAGCGGGCGCATGGCCAAGGTGTCGCGCGGCGACATCGTGGTGGGCGCGCTCGGCCATCGCAAGGCGCTGTTCGGCTACTCCGGCCACTTGCCCGAGAAGGTCGAAGCGGGCGACGTGCTGCAGCTGCTGAACATCGGCGGTGTGCTCGGCGTGTGCGATTCGGCGACGCCCGACAAGGGCAAGCCGTTCGACTGCCGCGTGCTCGGCGTCGTGCTGCAGTTCCCGTATCTCGGCGAACGCATCGGCGTGCCGGCGCGCGTCGGCTACAAGCCGCTCGATTACGACTCGCAGCTCAACACGCGTGGCGTTCCGGTGATTGCGCTCGCCGGCACCTGCATGGAAGCGGGCAAGACCGCGGCTGCCTGCGCGATCGTCGCACGCATGCGCCATCGCGGACTCGTGGTCGACGCCTTCAAGGCGACCGGCGTGTCGCTGCGTCGTGACATCCTGGCGATGGAGGACGCGGGCGCGCGCCGCTCGATGATCTTCACCGACTTCGGTGTCGTCACCACGACGCCGAAGAACGGTCCTGCGCTCACGCGCACCATGCTCACCGAAATGGCCGCGGGCAAGCCGGACGTCATCGTGTTCGAGCTGGGCGATGGCATCCTCGGCACCTACGGCGTGGAAGCGATCCTCAAGTGCGAGGACATCCGCGCGGCGCTCACCGGCGTGGTGCTGTCCGCGAACGACCCGGTTGCCGCGTGGGGGGGCGTCAAGCTCCTGCGCGAGAAGTTCGGCATCGAGCCGATGGTGGTCACGGGTCCGTCCACCGACAACCAGGTGGGCGTGCAGATCATCCAGGAGCAGATGAAGGTCGCGGCGTTCAACGCGATCACCGACGGCCCGGCGCTCGGCGATCACCTCATCGCGGCGGCGAAGCTCGCAAGCGCCCAGCCCGCGGTCGCGGCAGCGATGGCCGAAGAATGACGGCGCGCACGCCAACTTTCGTGCTCGGCGGCACCGGCTACGTCGCGGGCGAGCTGATTCGTCTCGTCCTCGGCCATCCGCAGCTGCAACTCGCGGGCGTGATGTCGGACAGCCAGCCGGGCGAGCCGGTCGCGAAGGCGTTTCCGCACCTGGCTCCGAATCTGGGCGCCCTCGCCTTCCTGTCGCAGGACGAGATCGGCGCGGCGATCGCGAAGCAACCGACGAGCGCGGTCTTTTCGGCGGCGCCGCACGGCGTCTCGGCCGCGTTGATCGACTCGTTGCTGAAGCGCGCCGCCGAATCGGGTGCGAAGCCGCGCGTCGTCGACATCTCAGCTGACTTTCGTTACTCCACGGCCGCAGCGTACGAGAAGGTCTACAAGCACGCGCACGGCGCACCGGCGCGCATCGCGGAGTTCAGCTGCGCGGTGCCGGAGCATCTGAGCAAGCTGACCACGACGCACGTGGGGCACCCTGGGTGTTTCGCTACCGCGACGCTGCTGGCGAGCGTGCCGCTGCTGGCCCTGAACCTGGTCGAGCCGCGGCTGTTCGTCGCGGGCGTCACGGGCAGCACGGGCTCTGGCCGCAAGCCGGTGGAAGGCACGCATCACCCGACGCGACACAGCGATCTGTATTCGTACAACGCGCTCGGCCATCGGCACGTACCGGAGGTCACCGCCTGTGCACTCGCGGCGTCCGGCGTCGAAGCCGATTTCGCATTCGTGCCGCATTCCGGTCCTTTCGCGCGGGGCATTCACGTAACGGTGCAGGCGACCTTGACGAAGCCGCTCGATACTGCCGCCGCCGTGACCGCGCTGGCGGACTTCTACCGCGGTCAGCCGTTCGTGCGCGTGTCCGGCAATGCGCCGCGGATCAAGGACGTCGTCACCAGCAACTACGCCAACCTCAGCGCGGCGGCGAATGGCCGCACGATTGCCGTGATGTGCGTGGTGGACAACCTCGCCAAGGGCGCGGCCGGCGGTGCGGTGCAGTGGATGAACCGCATGCTCGGTTTCGAAGAAACGGCGGGGCTTACCGCCCCCGCCCCCGGATGGACCTGATCATGTCGCAACGCGTGTCGCATCTGGCGCCGGTATTTGCTCAGTATCCGATCGAGGTCGTGAACGCCGAGGGCGTGTGGCTGCACACGCGCGACCAGCGGCGCGTGCTGGATCTGTACGGGGGCCATGCGGTCGCGGCCGTCGGCTATGGTCATCCGCGTTGGGTCGAGGCACTCCAGAAGCAGGCGGGCAGCGTGCTGTTTCAGACCAACGCCGTGCCGATGCAAGTGCGCGAGCGCGCGGCCGCGCGCCTGGTGCGCTTCGCCGGTCTGGGCCTCGAAACCGTGTTCCTGGTCAACACCGGCGCGGAAGCAAATGAAAATGCGCTGAAGCTGGCGCTTCGGATCTCGGGGCGCAGCGCCATCGTCGCTGTGGAGCAAAGCTTTCACGGCCGCACGGCCGCGGCGGGCGCCGTGACCTGGGGCGCGGATGCGAAGTGGTACGGCTTTCCGCGTACGCCTTTCGATGTCTCTTACATCCCGCGCCGCGATATCGACGCCATCGCATCCAAAGTCACGCGCTCCACGGCGGCTGTCATCGTCGAACCCGTGCAGGGCCTCGCCGGTGCGTTCGATCTGGGCGCGGAGTTCCTCGCCGCGCTGCGCCGGCGCTGCGACGAAGTGGGCGCGCTGCTGATCTTCGACGAAGTCCAGTGCGGCATGGGCCGCGTGGGCGAATCGTTCGCGGCGAAAATGTACGGCGTCACGCCGGACATGATCACGACGGCAAAGGCGCTCGGCAGCGGCTTCCCGTGCGCGGCGCTCCTGATGTCGGATGCGGTCGCCGGCGCGCTCAAGGTCGACATGCTGGGCACCACGTTCGGCGGCGGGCCCATGGCCTGCGCGCTGATCGAGGCGGTGATCGACATCATCGAGTCGGAGAACCTGCTCGCCAACGTGCGGCGCGTCTCCGAGCACATCCGCAGCACGTGCAAGGTGGGCCCGGTGAACGGCTTCCAGGGTGCGGGCTTCCTTCTGGGTCTGCGCACCACGCGGCCCGCCAAGGACGTCCAGAAGGAACTGCTGGAGCGCGACATCCTCGCGGGCACCAGCGCGGATCCGAACGTCCTGCGACTGCTGCCGGCGTACGTACTGCGCGAAGAGCACGTCACGATCCTGCGCGACGCGCTGGCGAAACTGCCGGCCTGACGACCATGCGCCGCTTTCTCGACCTGCACGATTTCAGCCGCGAGGAGATCCTCGAGCTCCTCGCGCTCGCGCGCAGGCTGGAGGACAAGCCCGAGCCGCGGGCCCTCGCCGGCAAGATCCTGGGCCTGCTGTTCTTCAATCCCTCGCTGCGCACGCTCGCCTCGTTCCAGGTCGGCATGAAGCGGCTCGGCGGGGACTCGGTCGTGATTCAGCCAGGCCAGGGCACGTGGCAGCTGGAGACCCGGCCCGGTGCGATCATGAGCCAGACCGCAGCCGAGCACGTGCGCGAAGCCATTCCGGTGCTGGCGTCCTATTGCGATGCTCTGGGAATCCGGGCGTTCGCCGATGGCCGCGACCTGGCGACGGACCTGG